>JBBQIH010000017.1:0-15227 GCA_038324725.1 Cyanobacteriota bacterium
TGGCGCACGCAGGCCACCAGGCCCCGCATCAGATCCAGGGGCTCGAAGCCACTCACCACCACCGGCACCCGGTGCCGATCCACCAGCTGCTCCAGTTCCGTGGTGCCCATCACGGCGCAGACGTGCCCAGCGGCCAGAAACCCCTGCACCTGGTTGCCCTCGGCCGTGAGGATCGCCGCCATGGCGGGGGGGACCCGCACATGGGCCGGCAGCAGGGAGAGGTTGGCCGCCCCGGCGGCCATCGCCTGGCGCGCCAGCAGGGCCGTGGCCGGGGCCGTGGTCTCGAAACCGACCGCCAGGAACACCACCTGGCGATCCGGATGGCGCCGGGCCAGGGCAAGGGCCTCCAGGGGGGAGGTGAGCAGGCGCACGTCGCCGCCTTCGGCCCTCACCCCCAGCAGATCGCCCGGCCCGCCATCGGCGGCGCTGCCCGGCACCCGCAGCATGTCGCCGTAGGAGCAGAGGATCACCTCCGGGCGGCGGGCCAGGGCCCGGGCCGCATCGATCGTGGCGGCGGGGGTGACGCAGACCGGACAGCCGGGGCCATGGATGAGCCGCAGCCCGGGGGGCAGCAGCTGGTCGAGGCCCCAGCGCACGATGGCGTGGGTCTGGCCGCCGCACACCTCCATCAGGGTCCAGGGGCGGGTGGTGATCGCAGCCAGCTCGCGGGCCAGCTCCCGCACATCGGCCACCTCCGCCGTCAGCACCGCCGGTACGCTCACCAGGGTCCTGGCGCCGCCGCGGCCTCGGTGGACAGGAAGGTCTGGACGGCGCGCATGTACTGGGAGCGCTCGTACTCGCTCGGATCGGGGCAGCGCTGCTGGCTCATGCAGCCGATCAGCTCCCGGGCGGTGGCGTGCTCGTGCTCCAGCAGCCACTGGCTCAGCTCCTCCTCCAGTCCGGTGAGCCGACTGGGACCGTGGCGCAGCAGGGCCGCCACCACCTGGGTGATGGCGGCACCGGCCATCAGCAGGCGCACCACATCGGTGCCGCGATGCACCCCGCCGGTGGCCGCCAGATCCAGCGGGTGACGGCCGTGCAGCAGGGCGATCCAGCGCAGGGGCAGCCGCAGGTCGTGGGGGGTGGACAGCAGCAGGTTGGGCCGCACCTCCAGTTCCTCGATGTCGATGTCGGGCTGATAGAAGCGGTTGAACAGCACCAGGCCATCGGCCCCGACGCCGGCCAGCCGCTTGGCCATGGACCCGAAGTTGGTGAAGAAGGGGCTGAGCTTCACCGCCAGGGGCATCGACACCTCGGCGCGCACCTCGGCGACGATTTCCAGCACCTGGTTTTCGATCGCCGCGCTGGAGAGGTCCGGATCGGTGGGGACCGCATAGATGTTGAGCTCCAGGGCACTGGCGCCGGCGTCCTCCATCCGCCGCGCCACCTGCACCCACTGGCCGGGGTGGGCGCCGTTGAGGCTGGCGATCACTGGCACCGACAGGCGAGAGCGGGCCTGCTCGAGGTGGCGCAGGTAGAGATCATGGCCCACGTGGAAGATCGACGGCTCGGGGAAATAGCTGAGCGCCTCGCCGTAGCTGTCGGCCCCCTGGATGCTCACCCGGTGCAGCTCCAGCTGGTCACGCTCGATCTGTTCTTCGAACAGCGAATGCAGCACCACGGCGGCGGCCCCGGCCTCCTCCAGCCGCAGCAGATGGTCGATGTCCTCGCTCAGGGGCGCGGCGGCCCCCACCACCAGCGGGCTGCGTAGCTCGAGGCCCAGGTAGGTGACGGAAAGATCGGGGCGGTTCATGCCGGTGCCTCCAGCGAGGACGTGGACTGGGAAGTTGGCTCGGACTCCACCGGGGTGCCGGCGAGGGCCCGGTAGATGGCCCAGCGACGGGCCACCTCCAGCTCCGCCTGGCGGGCCAGGGCACGGGCGCGCTCCGGCTGGCTGAAGGAGAGCATGCGGAAGCGGTTCTCCGTGGCCATCGCTTCGGCCAAGGGTCGCTTCTGGCCCCGGCTGTCGATCTGCAGGGGGTGCTCGCCCCGTTCGGTGCGACGCGGGTCGTAGCGGTAGAGCAGCCAGCGGCCGGAGTCGACCGCCGCCTTCTGCTGCTCCATGCCCCGGGCCATGTCGATGCCGTGGGCGATGCAATGGGAGTAGGCCCGAATCAGCGACGGCCCCGGGTAGCTTTCCGCCTCCAGGAACGCCCGCACCGTGTGCTCATCGCGGGCCCCCATGGCCACGCTGGCCACATAGACACTGCCGTAGCTCATCATCATCAGCCCGAGATCCTTCTTGGGGGCGGCCTTGCCGCCGGCGGCGTACTTGGCCACCGCGGCCCGGGGCGTGGCCTTCGACATCTGGCCGCCCGTGTTGGAGTACACCTCGGTGTCGAGCACCAGGGCATTGACATCCCGGCCGCTGGCCAGGACATGGTCGAGGCCACCGAAGCCGATGTCGTAGGCCCAGCCGTCGCCCCCCACCAGCCAGACGCTCTTCTTGACCAGGGCATCGGCCAGGTCCAGCAGGCGGGCGGCCTGGGCGGCCCAGGGGCCCTGGGGCGCCCCGGCAGCCTCCTGCACCAAAGCCTGCAGCAGCCGCTTGAGCTCCTCCACCCGCTGCCGCTGGGCGACGATGCCGGCCTCATCGTGCTGATCGCCGTCGCGGATCGCCGCCACCAGGGCGCCGGGCAGCAGGGGGTCGGCCCGCTCCGGCGACGGCCCGAGCCGCTCGAGGAGTTCAAGGGCCATCTGGCGCTGCTGGTCGATGGCCACGCGCATGCCCAGCCCGAACTCGGCGTTGTCCTCGAACAGGGAGTTGCTCCAGGCCGGGCCACGCCCCTCGGCGTTGGTGCTCCACGGGGTGGTCGGCAGGTTGCCGCCATAGATGGAGGAGCAGCCCGTGGCGTTGGCCACCAGCATGCGGTCGCCGAACAGCTGGCTGGCCAGCTTGAGGTAGGGCGTTTCGCCGCAACCGCCGCAGGCGCCGGAGAACTCGAACAGGGGTTGCTGCAGCTGCTGCTGGCCGATCTTGTGCAGGTTGAGATCACCGCGGGCGATCTCGGGCAGCGCCAGGAAGTAGTCCCAGTGACCTCGGGCCTGGTCCCGCAGGGGGCGCTGGGGCGCCATGTTGATCGCCTTGCGCTTCGGTTCGGTGCGGTCGCGGGCCGGGCAGACCTCCACGCACAGGGCGCAGCCGGTGCAGTCCTCGACGGCCACCTGGATCGTGAAGCTGCGGCCCTTGAAGTCGGGATCACGGGCCGGGGCCTGGCGGAATCCCTCGGGGGCTCCGTCCAGGGCGTCCGGCGCCACCGCCTTGGCCCGGATCACCGCATGCGGACAGACCATGACGCACTTGCCGCACTGCACACAGATGTCGCTCTCCCACACCGGCACCGTCTCGGCGATGTTGCGCTTCTCCCATTGGGCCGTGCCGGTGGGCCAGGTGCCGTCGCAGGGCAGGGCACTGACGGGCAGGGCATCGCCACGGCGCTCCAGCAGGGGCGCGATCACCTCGCGCACGAACACGGGGGCACCGGCGAGCCGGTCGGCCACTGGCGGAGCGGCCGGGAGGTCGTCCTCCGCCGGCAGCTGGCTCCAGTCCAGGGGCTGGAGATTGTCGAGGGTGGCGTCGAGAGCGCGCAGGTTCATGGCCACCACCGCCTCCCCCTTGCGGCCGTAGGTCTTGCGCAGGGAGACGCGGATCTGCTCGATCGCCTCCTGCCGCGGCAGCACGCCGCTGACGGCGAAGAAACAGGCCTGCATCACCGTGTTGATGTGGTTGCCCATGCCGGCCTCCCGCGCCACCCGGTAGGCATTGATCAGCCACACCGACAACCCCCGCTCGCGGATGCCGCAGCGCAGCGCCGCTGGCATGCGCCGCCAGCTCTCCTCGATCGGGAAGGGGCTGTTGAGCAGCAGCACCCCACCGGCGTCCAGGCCGGCCAGCAGGTCGAAGCGATCGACGAAATCCCACTGGTGACAGGCCACCAGGGTGGGGCGCTCGATCAGATAGGGGGCACGGATCGGCCGGGAGCCGAAGCGCAGGTGCGACACCGTGACCGAGCCGGATTTCTTGGAGTCGTAGACGAAGTAGGCCTGGGCGAACAGGTCGGTCTGCTCGCCGATGATCTTGATCGTGGCCTTGTTACCCCCCACGGTGCCGTCCGAGCCCAGGCCGTAGAACACGGCGCGCACTTCGTCGGCCCCGTCCACGTGGAAGTCCGCCGCGACGGGCAGGGAGCGGTGGGTGACGTCGTCGTCGATGCCGACGGTGAAGTGGTTGCGGGGTTGCGGCAGCAACAGGTTGTCGAACACCGCCTTGACCATCGCCGGGGTGAACTCCTTGGAGGAGAGGCCGTAGCGGCCGCCCACCACCCGGGGCAGGGGGCGATCGCCGTGGCAGGACTGCCACTCCTCACTGAGGGCCGCCACCGCATCGAGATAGAGCGGCTCGCCACCGGCCCCGGGCTCCTTGCAGCGGTCGAGCACCGCCAGCCCCCTCAGCGTGGGCGGCAGGGCGGCGGCGAACAGGCTCGCCACAAACGGCCGGAACAGGCGCACTTTGAGCACTCCCACCCGTTCGCCTGTGGCGATCAGGGCCGCCGCCGTCTCCTCGACGGTCTCGCAGCCCGAGCCCATCAGCACCACCACCCACTCGGCATCGGCGGCGCCCACGTACTCGTAAGGGCCGTAGCGACGGCCGGTGAGGCCGGCGAACTGCTCCATCGCCTCCACCAGGTGCCCGGGGAGGGCGTCGTAGAAGCGGTTCACCGACTCCCGCGCCTGGAAGTAGACATCCGGGTTCTGGGCCGTGCCCCGCAGCACCGGATGGTCGGGGGAGAGGGCACGGTGGCGATGCTCCGCCACCGCCTGCATCGGCATCAGCGCATGGAGCACGTCGTCGTCGATGGGGTGGATCTTCTGGATCTCGTGGGAGGTGCGGAAGCCGTCGAACATGTGCAGGACCGGCAGCCGCCCCAGCAGGCTGGCCCGGGTGGCGATGGCGGCGAAATCGCCCGCCTCCTGCACCGAGGCCGAGCAGAGGATCACGCAACCCGTGCCGCGGCAGGCCATCACGTCGCTGTGGTCGCCGAAGATCGAGAGCCCCTGGGCCGCCAGGGAGCGGGCCGCCACATGCAGCACGGCGGGAGTGAGCTCTCCGGCCAACTTGTAGAGGTTGGGGACCATCAGCAGCAGCCCCTGGGAGGCCGTGAAGGTGGTGGTCAGCACCCCCGCCTGCAGGGCGCCGTGCACGGTGCCGGCGGCGCCGGCCTCGCTCTGCAACTCCACCACCGCCGGCACCGTGCCCCAGAGGTTGGGGCGGCCCTCGGTGCTCCAGGCATCGGCCCACTCCCCCATCGGCGAGGCGGGGGTGATCGGGTAGATGGCGATGGCCTCGTTGAGGCGGTAGGCCACCAGGGCCACCGCCTCGTTGCCGTCAACGGTGATGGTCATGCGGGATCGTCGTCGACAAGGCTGAGGGCCAGGCCCACGTGCACCAGCACCCGATCGCCCACGGCCGCCTCGGGCAGGCAGGCCAGGCTCACCTGCTGACGCACCCCACCGAAATCCACCTCGGCCATGCGCCAGAGGCCGTCGTCAGCCGCGGCAACGCCGGCCGTCGCCGGCTCAGGCGCTCCGTCAGGAGGCTGGATTCGGATCGAGAGGATGCGAGCCGGGACGGCCAGACACATGGGGAGGATTCGGCTCGTGGACACTCCACCCGGTTGTAGGCGCGCTGGCCGGATCTGCCCACGGACCGCCCACCGCCCAGATCTGTCCCAGGGCCAGCCCGCCGTCGTTGCAGGGCAGCGCCTCCGGCCAGAACGGCTGCAACCCCCTGGCCCGCAGCGCCGCGATCGCGGCCTCCAGCAACAGCCGGTTCTGGAAACAGCCCCCAGCCAGGGCCACAGGCACTGCACCACTGCTGTTCATGGCGGGGAGGGGCCTCGAGGCAGCGGCGAGGGCGGCCGTCTCGGCCAGGGCTGACGCCAGGGCGTGGTGGAAGCGGGCGGCACACAGCGCCGCCGGCGTATCGGAGGCGATCGCCGCCAGCAGGGCCTCCAGCAACGGCTCCCAGTCGAGCCAGCCCAGGCTTGGCCCGCCGGAGGAGGTCCCCCCCGCGACGGCCCCGGGCGGCACCAGGGGGAGGGGCCAGCTCGCCAGCTCACCGGGAGCCGCCGAGGCGGCTCCCTGCAGCCGCAGCCCCCCCTCGCCCTCATAGCTCTGCACCTGCACCAGGCCAAGCAGGGAGGCGACCGCGTCGAACAGCCGGCCGACGCTGGTGCTCAGGGGGCTGTTGCAGCCACTGGCCATGGCCTGCAGCAGCAGGCGGCGCTCGCCGGCCGTGAAGGCGGCCAGGCTGTGGCGGGCGCCGGGGTGCGCCAAGGCCCAGGAGCCGGCGGCGGCCAGGAGCCCCAGTGCCGCCCGGCGGGGTTCAGCCACGGCCCGCTCACCGCCCGGCAACGGGAAGGGCCTGAGGGCCACCAGTCGCTCGCAGGGGGAGGCTCCGGCCCCACCCAGCAGCAGCAGCTCCCCGCCCCACAGCTGGGGACCGCCATCGGCGGCAGGGCCTGGGGCGTAGCCGAGCCCATCCCAGGTGACGGCCAGCAACGGCGACGGCAGCCCGTGCTCGGCCAGCACCGCCAGGCCGTGGGCCCGGTGGTGTTGCACCGTCTGCCGCGGCCACCGCTGTTCGGCGGCGAGCTGGTGGCTGAGGTAGCCAGGGTGGGCATCGCAGGCGATGGCCGTCACCTGGTCCCCCCAACGCCGCTCGATCGCCGCCAGACCCTCGGCCAGACGCGAGAGCAAGCGCCCCTCGGCCAGGTCGCCCAGGTGGGGGGCCAGCCACAGCCGCCCGTCCAGCGCTAAGGCCGGCGCACTCTTGAGATCCCCGCCAAGGGCCACCACCCCCTGCGGCACCCCCCCTGGTGTCGCCGCCAGGGGGAAGGGCTCGGGGGCGTAGCCGCGGGCCCGGCGCAGCAGGGCTGGCCGGCCATCGATCAGCTGCAACACCGAATCATCCAGGGGCCGGGCGATGGCGCGGTCGTGCACCAGAAGGACATCGGCGATCGGTTCGCCGGAACCACTCCCCAGCCGCGCCACCGCCTCGGCGGGATCGGTGCAGAGCGACTCACCGCTGGGGTTGCCACTGGTGGCCACCAGGGGCCGGCCGAAGGTGCGCGCCAGCAGGTGATGCAACGGCGACGCCGGCAGCATTGCCCCCAGGCATCGGCTGCCCTGGGCCACGCCCGGCAGGGCCTCAGAAGCCCCCAACCGGCGGCGCAGCAGCACGATCGGGGCAGCGGGATCGGCCAGGGCCCGCCGCTCCTCGGCCTCGAGGCAGCAGAAGGGGGCCAGGGCGCTGGCCTCAGCCACCAGCAGGGCGAAGGGCTTGGCAGGCCGTCGCTTGCGCCGCCGCAGCCGCGCCACCGCTTCAGCGTTGGTGGCGTCCACCAGCAGCTGGAAGCCGCCCACCCCCTGCAGGGCCAGGACCTCGCCGCCGGCGAGACGTTCGCAGCAGGCCCGGATCAGGGCGGCGGTGCCACCGCCTCCGCCTGCAGCCTCCAGGGGCGCACCGGCCCCATCCCAGAGCGCCAGCCGCGGACCGCACACCGGGCAGGCGATCGTCTCGGCGTGGAAGCGGCGATCGGCCGGATCCTGGAATTCACGGCGGCAGGCGGGGCAAGGCGGGAAGGGGGCCAGGGTCGTGTGGGACCGGGCCCAGGGCTCGGCGGTGGCGATGCTGAAGCGGGGGCCGCAGTCGCAGCAGCTGATGAAGGGATAGCCGCAGCGGCGATCGGCCGGATCGGCCAGTTCGGCCAGGCAGGCGCTGCAGGGAGCCCGATCGGCCACCAAGGCCGTAGCCACCAGATCGATGCCGAGGGGCTGCGCCGCGCCGGCCAGGATCCGGACTCCCGCCGGGGGCGCCCCGCCCGTCGCCCCCAGGGCCGGCAGCCAGAGCGGATCCAACCGCTCCAGCCGGGCCCCGGGGGGCAATTGGAGCGGCAGGTACCGCAGGAACGTCTCCAGGGCGGCGCGTTCCCCCTCCAGCTGCAACCGCACCACGCCAGGGCCGTTCTCCACCTCCCCGCTGAGGCCGAGATCTTGGGCCAGCCGGTGCACCAGGGGCCGGAAGCCCACCCCCTGGACCACCCCTTGGCATTCCAGATGCAGTCGTGCCCGTCCGGCCAAAGGCGACCTGCTCAACCGGGGACGGGTACCCGCTCCAAGCCGAGGGCCGCCAGCAGCTCGGTGATGCCCTCCCCGCTGCGGGCGGAGACCTCCACGATCCGGGCCTGGGGGGCCACGCGGGCCACGTTGCGACGGGCCTCGGGCGCATCAAAGCCGCAGGCCTCGGCCAGATCGCCCTTGCTGATCACCACCACGTCGGCGGAGTGGAAGGTGGCCGGGTACTTCAGGGGCTTGTCCTCCCCCTCGGTGACCGACAGCAGCAGCACCCGCTGGCTTTCACCCAGATCGAAGGCGGCTGGGCAGACCAGGTTGCCGACGTTCTCGATCACCAGCAGCTCCAGGCCGGCCAGGGGATGGCCGAGGTGATCGAGCTCGTGCAGGGCCCGGTGCACCATGGCCGCCTCCAGGTGGCAGGCCTGGCCGGTGGTGATCTGCAGGGCCGGTACCCCGGCGGCCCGCAGGCGACGGGCATCGTTGTCGGTGGCCAGATCCCCCACAATCACTGCCATCGGATGGCGAGCCTCCGGGGCGGAAGGGGCCAGCTCCAGGGCGAGCCGCTCCAGCAGGGCGGTCTTGCCGGAGCCAGGGGAGGACAGCAGGTTGATCACCCGCACGCCTGCGGCGGCGAAGTGCTCCCGGTTGGCCGCCGCCTGGGCATCGTTGTGAACCAGAAGGCGCTGGCCCAGTTCCAGATGCCGGTGGGGCTCGATGGCGGTCACCACCGGCTGGCCGCAATTGCAGTCGACACACATCGCAGGTTCGACCCCCAGACAGGAGAGCAGCACGGATAAGCCCCGCCGGGGCCCGGCTTCACCCGAAGGTTAGGCACGGAGCTCAGGCGAGGCCCGGATGGCCGGCGAGGCGATCCGGTGATCACCAGAGGCCGCGGATCGGTGCGGGGGCCGGCTCAGGCTGGAAGATCGGCATGGGAGCCGGTGCTGGCTGGATGATGGGTTCCGGCGCGGGAGCGGGGACAACCGCCACCGGGCGGGCCCCGAAGCGGTAGCGGAAGCCGATTTTACCGCCAAAGCTGTTGAAGGCGTCAAAGGTGAGGTTCTCGGTGGTATAACCACCAGCGCCCTGATAGACGCCCTCCAGATAGACGTCGGAGTTGTAGCTCATGGCATAGCTGACACCCACCTTGGCCTGCCAACCGAACAGCCCCTTGTTGACACTGCTGGTGGGGAAGCCGTTGAGGCTGAAGCTGGGGGTGCTGAGGTTGGTGTACCCGATGCCACCGCCGATGTAGGGCGTCCAGCGGCTGTTGGTCTCGATGTCGTAGTAAAGGCTCGCGAGCACATCATTCTTGTTGATGGTGCCCGAGACGTTGTTGGTGAAGGGCAAAATGCTGAACACCCCGAAGCCGATCGGATTGGCCGCCCCGACGGCGTTGAGGCTGGCCCGGCTGTAGCCGTAGGTGAGCTCGGCGCGCAGGGCACCGAAGTCGTAACCGACGCCCACGTCCCCGGAGAAACCACCACCAAGATCCAGCTTGGTGGAATTGTTGTTGCCGAAGTTGAACAACAGTGGTGCGAAGAAGGGTGAAACAAACGTGCCATCGCTGTTCACCGTCTGGTCGCTGGGGGTCTGGGCGCCAGCGCCGATGGTGAGGTACCACCCTTTGGCGGAATACACCTCCTTCACCTCTGGTTGGGGAAAGCTTTGGGCCACGAGGGTGGCGTCCTGAGGAGCGAGGCTTGTGGCCGGATCAACCGCGGCGCCGGTGTCGCCAGCTTCAGCGAAACCTGAAAGATTGGCGGCCGTTTCCGCCGAGACCAGATCCGCCTCTGGCTCGGACCGTTCACCCAGAGTTCGGACATCCGCCATTGCGGGACCAGCGAAAAGAAGGCCGCCGGTTGCGGCGAAGCCGACTCCACGGATCAAAGTTCGCTTCAACGTGCTTGTGAAATAAGTCATGGGGTTGCATTCCTCTCACTCATTCACAAATAAGCCCCCGCAACGCGCGGATTGACAAGCCATGGACAGCAACAGGCCTGGCACAGAGTGGGATTGAAAAGGAAAAGTTGCACAGAATTACATTCCGCATTGGAAATCGACATCACTCCGTAGGTGAACGTATAGTTATTTGAATATCTATAGATTGTTGGCCAACGATCTTTAGATCGTCTGTTGGGTGCATACTCACTCGGCCGCGCTGCCTCGCCCCCGGCTCAGTCGAGCTCCAGGGAGGCCAGCTGAAGCTCCTTGCCCCGCAGCAGCTCCCGGCTGATGCGGCCGCAGCGCGGGCAGTCGCAGCAGCCATCGCGGGCCAGAAACGGCTGGCCGCAGGCGGCGCAGAAACATTCAGCCGTCACCACCTCGATCACAAGCCGGGAACCGGCAGCGATGGTGTCCGCCATCACCACCGCATGGGCCAGGCGCAGGGCCTCGATCTCCACCCCCGCCAGGCTCCCAACCCGCAACGTGATGGCTGCGATGCGACGGGCCCCGTGCAGGGCAGCCTGCTCCAGGGCCTGCTCCCGCACCGCGTCCATCAGGCTGAGTTCATGCACGGTGTGGCACCGACCCCTGCAGCCAGCCCCGCAGCAATTGGCGCGCCTGCGGCAACTGGCGTCGCAGCTGCGGCGAGAAGCGATCGCCCCAGGAGAAGTCGAAGGCCGGCACCAGCAGCTCGTGGGCCGGCACGCGGCGACCGAACAGCTGCTCGGCCAGGGCCAGCAATCGGGCGGGCGCTACCCGGTGTGTGTCCCGCTCCCAGCCGTCGGTGGCCACCAGGGGCCGCAGCAGGCAGCAGCTGCGGGGCGGCGCCAGCCAGGCATCGACGATCAGCAGCCGGTCGGCGGCCGCCACCGCCTCGGCCAGTTCGGGGGTGAGCTGGTGGCGCTGCAGGCCCAGACCCTCCACCAGGTGCCAGCCCACCCCGTCATCGCCCCGCAGGGGGTTGCCGATGCCGATCAGCAGCGCCCCCTCGACCATTCATCCCCGCAGGCGTTCGGCCAGCACCGTGCCGTCGGCGGCCAGCAGCTGCAGCCGCAGCGGCATCTGGCCGGCGGCATGGGTGGAGCAGGAGAGGCAGGGGTCGAAGCAGCGGATGCCCGCCTCCACCCGGTTGAGCATCGCCTCGGGGATCTCGACGCCGGCGGGCACCGGATCGGGGATGTATTCCTGGGCGATCTGGTGCACGGTGCGGTTCATCGCCAGGTTGTTCTGACCGGTGGCGATGATCAGGTTGACGCTGGTGAGCAGGCCGTCGTCATCCACCTTGTAGTGGTGGAAGAGGGTGCCCCGGGGCGCCTCGCTCACGCCCACCGCCTCGTTGCGG
Source organism: Cyanobacteriota bacterium (assembly GCA_038324725.1). Classification (GTDB taxonomy): domain Bacteria; phylum Cyanobacteriota; class Cyanobacteriia; order PCC-6307; family Cyanobiaceae; genus Cyanobium. The sequence goes on from JBBQIH010000017.1 coordinate 11,426, forward strand.
TTGAGGGAGGCCCGCAGGCGGATGCGGCCGTGCATCAGCTCGGGGTCTTGCACCAGGGCCTCGATCGCCTCCAGGCAGGCCACGATCTCCACCAGCCGCGCGTGGTGATAAGCGAAGCTTGAGGTGGCGGTCTGGCCGCTGCGCTGGCGCAGCTCAGCCAGCTCCCGGTCGGCCCAGGGGGTGCCGATGCTGTCGCAGACGTTGAGCCGCGCCAGGGGGCCCACCCGGTAGATGCCGTCCGGGTAACCGAGGGGCTTGTAGTAGGGGAACTTGAGGTAGCTCCAGGGTTCCACCGCCTCGCCGAGGAACTCGGCGTAGTCGTCCTCGCTGAGCTGGTCGGCGACGATCGCCCCGGTGGCATCCCGGAAGCGAATGGCGCCGTCGATGTGCTCCCAGAGCCCCTTGGGGGTCACCAGGCCCATGAACAGGCTGGGGAAGTCGCCGAAGACCCGCTGCTCCTTCTGCAGGGGGCCATCGAGCAGCTTCTTGTAGAGCTCCAGCGCCAGGGTCACGGTGGCGCGGGCTTCCGGCAGGCGCTCCAGGATCCAGTCCTTGGCCTCCTGGCTCAGGGGGGTGCGCACGCCCCCGGGCACCGCCCAGGCGGAGTGGATCTTGCGGCCGCCCAGCAGCTCCAGGATCTGCTGGCCGAACTGGCGCAGGCGGATGCCGGCCCTGGCCAGGTCGGGGTCGGCGGCCATCAGGCCGAAGACATTGCGCTTGGCCGGATCGCTCTCCCAGCCCAGCAGGAAATCGGGGCTGCTGAGGTGAAAGAAGGAGAGCGCATGCGACTGGGTGAGCTGGGCCAGGTTGAGCAGCCGCCGCAGCTTGTCGGCCGCCGGGGGGATCGAAAGGGCCAGCAGCTTGTCGCCGGTCTTGGCGGCCGCCAGCAGGTGGCTCACCGGGCAGATGCCGCAGATGCGGGCCGTGATGCCGGCCATCTCGGTGAAGGGCCGGCCCTCGCAGAATTTTTCGAAGCCCCGGTACTCCACCACGTGGAAGCGGGTGTCGGTGAGGTGGCCGGCCCCATCGAGGTGGAGGGTGATCTTGGCGTGGCCCTCGATGCGGGTCACCGGATCGATGATGACGGTGCGGGTCATGGCGAAGTCCTCATCCGAACCGCAGCATGGCGGAGCCTTCCTGCACCGGCCGTTCACCGGCCAGCAGGGGCGTGATCGCCTCGCGGATGCGCTCGGCGGACGGGGGGCAGCCCGGCAGGTAGAGGTCGACAGGAATCACCTCGTGCAGGGGCAGCACCCTGGGCAGCAACTCGGGCACGATGCCGGGGGCGAAGGGCAGCTGGCCCGTGGCGTCGGCCAGCTCCAGGTAGCCGCGCTCCAGCACGGCCTTGGCGCTGTCGTGGCCGCCATCGAGCAGGTTGCGCAGGCCTGGCACGTTGGCCGTCACGGCGCAGTCGCCGAAGGAGATCACCAGGGCGGTGCGCTGGCGCAGCTGCAGGGCCAGCTCGAGGTTGTCGACGTTCGCCACCGCTCCCTCCACCAGGGCGATGTCGACGTTCTCGGGGTAGATCTTGGCGTCGGTGCCGACCGGCGAAAAGACCACATCCACCTTCTCGGCCAGATCGAAGAGGAACTCGTCGAGATCCAGAAACGACATGTGGCAGCCGGAGCAGCCCGCCAGCCAGACGGTGGCGAGGCGGAGCTTGGCGGTGGGCGGAGAGGTGGGCGGGGAGGGGGTCATGGGGTGGGTCACTGGTTGTACCAGCGGCGCTGTTCGCGGGCGGTGCGCAACAGGGCGGGCAGGGTGGTGTTGGGCTGCTTCTCGGCGGTGGTGTCGGTGTTGCGGAACAGGGCGCCGGTGGGGCACACCTCGACGCACTTGCCGCAGGAGGTGCAGGCCTGCACCTGGCCCCAGGGCTCATCGAGGCCGGCGACGATGTGGCACTGGCCGCCGCGGCTGCCGATGTCCCACACATGGGCCCCCTCGATCTCGTCGCACACCCGCACGCAGCGGGTGCAGAGGATGCAGCGGTTGTGGTCGAGGGTGAACTGGGGGTGGGAGGCGTCCACCGACCGCTGGGGGTACTGGTAGGGGAAGCGGGAGTGGTCCATGCCCACGGTCACGGCCATGTCCTGCAGCTCGCAGTGGGTGTTGGCCACGCACACGGCGCAGACGTGGTTGCCCTCGGCGAAGAACAGCTCCACCGTCATGCGCCGGTACTCCCGCAGCCGGGGGGTGTGGGTGTGCACCACCATGCCCTCGGCGGCGGCGGTGCTGCAGGCGGGAAGCAGCTTGCCGGAGCCCTCCACCTCCACCAGGCACAGCCTGCAGGCCGCCACCGGCGTGAGCCCGTCGAGGTGGCAGAGGGTGGGCACCCCCGCCGCCGCGGCCCGGGTGGCCTCCAGCAGGCTGGCCCCCGCAGGTACCGCCACGTCCTGGCCATTGACCGTGAGGGTGACGACGCTCATGGCCGCACACTCCCGGTGACGACGCACTCGGAGGGCTCCCGGCAGGCCGCTTCGTATTCGTGGCGGAACCAGCGCAGGGTGCTGAGCACCGGGTTGGGGGCCGACTGGCCCAGGCCGCAGAGGCTGGTGACCTTGACCATCTGGCAAAGGGCATCGAGCCGCTCCATGTCGGCCAGGGTGGCCCGGCGCTCCACGAAGCGATCGAGCAGCTGGGCCAGCTGCACGGTGCCGGCCCGGCAGGGCACGCACTTGCCGCAGCTCTCGTTGACGCTGAAACCCATGAAGTGGCGCGCCACCTCGGGCATGGAGGTGGTCCCCCCCATCACCACCATGCCGCCGGAGCCCATCATCGAGCCGAGCTCCAGCAGGCTTTCGTAGTCGACGGGGGTGTCGAGCCGTTCGGCCGGAATGCAGCCGCCTGAGGGGCCCCCCGTCTGCACCGCCTTGATCGGCGAGCCATCCGGCACCCCGCCACCGATCACCTCCACCACCGTGCGCAGGGGGGTGCCCATCGGCACTTCCACCAGGCCGGTGTTGACCACCGCTCCGGACAGGGCGAACACCTTGGTGCCCTTGCTGTGCTCAGTGCCGATCGCCGCGTACCAGTCGCCCCCCTGCCGCAGGATCACCGGCACGGCCGTGAAGGTTTCGACGTTGTTGATCAAGGTGGGGGCCCCCCAGAGGCCCGACTGGGCCGGGAAGGGGGGCCGGGGCTGGGGCATGCCGCGCTGGCCCTGGATGGAGAGCAGCAGGGCCGTTTCCTCACCGCAGACGTAGGCGCCGGCCCCCACCCGCACCTCCAGCCGCAGGTTGAAGCTGGTGCCATGGATGTGGTTGCCCAGCAGGTGCCGGCTGCGGGCCTGCTGCAGGGCCAGCCGCAGCCGCTCGATCGCCAGGGGGTATTCGGCCCGTACATAAATGAAGCCCCGCTCGGCACCGACGGCATAGGCGGCGATCGCCATCCCCTCAATCAGCCGGTGCGGGTCGCTCTCGAGCACGCTGCGGTCCATGAAGGCGCCGGGGTCTCCCTCATCGGCGTTGCAGACCACATAACGGGGGCCAGGGGGCTGCAGGGCCACGGTGTCCCACTTCAGGCCCGTGGGGTAGCCGGCACCGCCGCGACCGCGCAGGCCGCTGCGGCGCACCTCGTCGCGCACCTGCTCGGGGGTGAGCTCCTGCAGGATGCGGTGCAGCTGGGCGTAGGTGCCGAAGGCGAGGGCGTCGTCGATGGATTCGGGATTCACCTGGCCGCAGCCCTCAAGCACCACGGGCTGCTGCAGGGCGAAGAAGGGATCCTCCAGATCGAGGCGATGGGCCGCCAGGGCGTCACCGCTGCCGGAGGGGTGACTGGTGGCAAGGCTGGCGGCGATCAGGGC
>JBBQIH010000018.1:0-15188 GCA_038324725.1 Cyanobacteriota bacterium
CGGGTGGCGGGGTGTTGGGCGTTGCTGCAGCGGGAGCTGGGGTGGGGGGTGACGGGGGCCACCGGGGAGCCCACGGCGGATGAGGAGCGGTTGGGGCGGGGGATCGCCGGCGGCCTGCTGCACCTCGACGACCCCGAGCGCCTGCGCTGGCTGGTGGATCAACTGCGGCAGCCAGTGGCGCCCGATCCGGCGAGGTTGGATCAGTGTGCGAAGCGCCAGTGGCGGATGCTGCTGGCCCAGCTCTGGGGCAGTGGCCGCCAGCACCTGCCGCTGGCCGAGGCGTTGGTGCGGCTCTGGGCCGCTTCCGCCATTCGCGACGAGCTGGTGGAGCTGTTCAAACTCCTGCTGGAGCGCACCGACCACCTGGTGACGCCGCTCGATTGGCCGGCTCTGCCCGAAGCCGAACCAGCCCCGGAGGTGCCCCTGAAGCTCCACGGCCGCTACTCCCGCGCCGAGGTGTTCGCGGCCTTCGGTTTGCTGAACGAAGCCCGCCCCTTCCCCGGCCGCGAGGGTGTCTTCTTCGATGAGGCGTCGCGTTGCGACGTGTTCTTCATCACCCTGAAGAAGAGTGAGCGGTTGTTCTCCCCCACCACCCGCTACAACGATTACGCCATCTCACCGCGTGAGTTCCACTGGGAGAGCCAGAGCCTCACCAGGGAAGCCTCAGCCACTGGCCAGCGTTACATCCACCACCGAGAGCGCGGCAGCCGGGTGCTGTTGTTCGTGCGCGAGGAGAACCGTCGTGGCGGCGTCACGCTGCCGTTTCTGTGCCTGGGCTTTGCCGATTACGTGAGCCACGAAGGCGAGCGGCCGATGGCGATTCGTTGGCGGCTGCAGCGGGCGATTCCGGGGGGCTTCTACCCGGAGCTGGCGGTGGCGGTTTGAAGGGGGCTGAAGCCGCTAGCCTGTTGCAATGGCACATTCGCGCATTACCCACAACCCATCCCAGTGCGGTGGCAAGCCCTGCATCAGAGGAATGCGGATCCGCGTGAGTGATGTGCTCGATCTTTATGCCGCTGGGCTTTCCCCCGATCAGATCCTCTCCGAGCTTCCTGATCTTGAGCCGGAAGATCTCCAGGCGGCCCTCAGCTACGCTGCCTGAGAGTTGGATTACAGCACAATTCACTCCGATCCAGGCGGTGCCAGTCAGAGAGCTCGGCCTCAGGAATGCGGATGACCGTGAGATCTTCGCCCAGGCCAGATCGGCAGGCGCAGTGGTGATGACGAAGGATCGTGACTTCCTGCATCTCCTCTTCGAGCAGGGCCCACCACCCCAGGTCATCTGGCTTCGTGTGGGGAACAGTTCCAACCAGGCTCTTCAGTCCGTGCTGCTGCGCACCTTTGAGCTGGCTGTGGCCAGCCTTGGTGAAGGGGAACCCTGGGTCGAAATTCGCGCGCCACGCTGAGCTTCTGCGGCGGCGAACGGCCGATGGCGATTCGCTGGCGGCTGCAGCGGGCGATTCCGGGTGCGTTCTATCCGGAGCTGGCGGTGGCGGTTTAGCGTTGGTTCATGGATCACCAAGAGCGGATCACCATCAATTCGGCGGTTCGTTTTGGCAAGCCCTGCGTCCGCGGTACCCGTCTCACGGTGGGAGATGTTCTTGGTGCGTTGGCGAGCGGCATGACGGAAGCCGAGCTTCTGGTGGATTTTCCGCAGCTCAACCACGAGGATGTGCTGGCCTGCCTGGCCTAAGCCACCGACCGTGAACGGCGCCTGGTCATCCGTTCCACAGCGGCGTGACCCTGCGGCTGCTGCTCGACGAGAACCTCTCCGAGCGTCTGGGGGTCTCGGCTTTCGGCCTCTCTTATCCTTGGGGCACTGGAGGTCTGCCATGGCTCTCGCCATTGAGCTCAACGAAGAACAGTCCCGGGCCCTTGCCGAGGTGGCCGGGCTGCTCAACGTGCCCCAGGAGGTCTTGGCCTCGGCCGCCGTCCGCGATCTCCTCAGCCGACCGTCCGCAGACTTCGAAGCAGCCGCATCGAACGTGCTGGCAAAAAATGAGGGGCTTTACCGTCGCCTGGCGTGATCCGCTATCTCCGCCTCGGTGAGGTACTGGAGTTGCACCGCCGATTGATCGCCACGTCCGGCGGTTCACCCGGATTGCGGGACCTTGGCCTTCTGGAAGGATCACTCTCCCAGCTGCGCCAGACCTTTTCAGGTGTTGATCTCTACCCCACTCTCATCGAAAAGGCTGCGGTTCTTGGCTTTTCCCTGATCAAGAACCATCCCTTCGTGGATGGCAACAAGCGTGTCGGCCATGCAGCCATGGAAGTGATGTTGATGCTCAACAGCTATGAGTTGATCGCTTCCAACGAATCCACCGAAGCCGTTGTTCTTGCTGTGGCCTCCGGAATGCTTGATCGGCAGCAATTTACCGAGTGGGTCCGGGAGAAGATCATGCCCTTCGGATGAAGTTGTGGGGCGATGGTGATTCGCTGGCGGCTGCAGCGGCCGATTCCGGGGGGGGTCTATCCGGAGCTGGCGGTGGCGGTTTGAGGGGGCGGTGTGAGCGCCTACCACGTCAGTCAGTTTGTTCACTCTTCCCGCTGTTCTGAGCCAAGCAGAATCCTCAGGGCCTGCCTCAGATTGCTGGCGCACTCCACCAGATCTGCCTGTTCCTCGGCTGAGGTTTCAAAACCCGGGTAGCGAGCGAGCACCGCTCCTGAAGAGAGATCAGCCAGTTCTTCACCATCCCAACTCCACAGGCAATCCGCAGCTTCCAGCTGGCGAGACAGGGTCGCCAGATCATGGATCTTGTCGACCGTCTGCCCGAGCTGGATCAACCGGGCTTTGAGCAGTTTCTCCACACATTGCTGGGCGTGAAAGACCACCGCATCGCGCAAGCCGGGTGTGTTCCTGGTCAGGAGGATCTCCAGCGCTTCCCAATCGCCTTCGGCCTTGGCAATCCACTCCGGAACGGCCGACCAGGGTTCAGCCATGCAGCACCTCGCCATGGTCAAGCGCCTCGCGCACGACCGGATCGCCCCCCCGGTAGCGAAGCTCAATCTCCTCGGGCCGCCGCACCAGGAGATCGAGGGGGAATCGCACCTGGCAGAGTCGGCGTATTTCACGGATCTTGGCCAGGTGGCGTCCCTCGAAGGGCATCACCACCAAGATGTCCGCATCCGAATCCCAGCGCGCCTCTCCACGAGCCAAGGAACCAAACAGGATCACCTTCTCGGGGGCGTAGCGCTCCACCAGCCGCCGCGTGAAAGCAAGCAGCGCCTCGCGGGTCACCAGAGGTGTCGGGGTGGTGGTCATGGGCTCCATCATCGCGAAACATCCCTGAGCAGGCCATTGGGCTCTTGGCCCACCTCACTGGCTAACGGTGACTGGCGGCGATCCTGGAAGGGCTCGGGATGGAGCTGGGCTGGCTGGCGGCAGGGCATCGCCGGCGCATGGTGCATCTCGACGACCCTGAGCGCCTGTGCTGGCTGGTGGATCAGTAGCAGCGGGCGCTACGGATGCTGCTGGCGCAGCTCTGGGGCAGTGGTCGCCAGCACCTGCCCCTCGCCGAGGCGCTGGTGCGGCTCTGGGCTGCTTCCTTCATCCGCGCCGGTGCCCCTGAAGCTCCACGGCCGCTACTCCCGCGCCGAGGTGTTCGCCGCGTTCGGCTTGTTGAACGAGGCCCGCCCCTTCCCCGGCCGCGAGGGCGTGTTCTTTGATGAGGCGTCGCGCTGCGACGTGTTCTTCATCACCCTGAAGAAGTCCGAGCGGTTGTTCTCCCCCACCACCCGCTACAACGATTACGCCATTTCCCGAACTGAGTTCCACTAGGAGAGCCAGAGCCTCACCCGGGAATCCTCAGCCACCGGGCAGAGATACATCCACCACCGAGAGCGCGGCAGCCGGGTGCTGTTGTTGGTGCGCGAGGAGAACCGGCGCGGTGGGGTGACGCTGCCGTTTCTGTGCCTGGGTTTTGCCAACTACGTGAGCCATGAAGGCGAGCGGCCGATGGCGATTCGCTGGCGGTTGGAGCGGTCGATTCCGGGGGGCTTCTATCCGGAGCTGGCGGTGGCGATTTGAAGGGGTTCAGAATTTCAGGCTCTTCCGGCCGCTGCCAGCCCTGTCAGGATGGAGTGAAAGCCGAAGGTCCATGGAACTGACAGCCGTGCTCAGCCCAGCCGAAGAAGGCGGCTATGTGGCCTTCAACCCCGAAACCGGCACCGCAAGCCAGGGCGAGTCCATTGATGAAGCACTTGCAAACCTGCGTGAGGCGACATCCTTGTATCTCGAGGAGTTCCCACTCGTTGTGACGGGTCACCCACTGGTCACGATGTTCAGCATTCCTGCCCATGCCTGAACTCCACACCTTTCTGGTCGGGAGGTCATTCGGGCACTGGAACGTCTGGGGTTCAGCGCTGTCCGGCAGAACGGAAGCCACGTGGTGATGCGCTGCGGTAGCCGCGGTTGCGTGGTTCCGTTGCATCGACCGGTCAAGGTAGGCACTCTCGTAGGTCTTCTTCGCCAGGCTCAGGTCGACGTCAGTGAGTTCCTCAGAGTTCTTTGATCCCGCACGATTGATGGCCGCCTCAGTGGCATCTCCTCCGGAGCTGGCGGAGGCGGTGTAACGGAACCCAGTGCCCCATTAACCTGACTCCATGGACACGGCGGCCCCACGACTTCCCTTGCTGATCGACCGGCTGGAGTCGCTCAGACACCTGTGCGATCGCTATGGCGTGGATCGGCTCGAGGTGTTCGGCTCGGCGGCGAAGGGCCTGTTTGACCCCGCCAGCAGTGACCTGGACTTCGTCGTGCAGATGATGGGCCAACGAGAACCGGGCTAGGCCCGGCGCGTCTGTTCCTTCGCCGATGACTTGGAAGCCCTCTTCGGCCGTCCGGTGGATCTCCTGACGGAATCCATGATCCACAATCCCTATTTCCGCAAAGACGTGGACGCCTCCCGGCGGCTTCTCCTGCAACTCTGAACATGCGAAGAGAGGCGCTGAGAAGGGATCCCCCATGCCTTAGCCAGCGACTTGAACGCACCCAACGCCTGGGGGTCTGCTGCGCACAGATTGCGAGCAGCCTCTCCACAGACGTTCCTGAATCTGCCCAGAACCATGTGACTGCAGTGGTTCTAGGCGAAAGAATGCAGACCATCCTGTTGCCGCCATCACCAGCTCTCCAATGTGAGTTCGTCCACCTGGGCGAAGGCCTGATCGGCGCTCACCAGGCTGCAGCCTTCGCTGAGAGCATGGCTGGCGATCAGCAGGTCCATCAAACCCAGGGGGATTGCCCCGTTGCTCCAGCTGGGCCCGAAGCCTGCCATAGGTGCGAGCGCATCCTTCGCTCCAGGGCAGGATCTCCAGAGCCTCCAGCCCCCCCTCGATCAGCTGGCGCTTGTTGGCAGGCAGCACGCGCCGCTCCAGCCCGTAGCGGATCTCTGCCGCCACGATCACCGAAAGGCAGCACTGCTGCTCCGCCAGCCAGCCATCGAGCCGGGGCGAGCGACCATCCAGAAGGGCGCGCACGGCCTGGCTGCGCCCAATCCGAAACAGCTTGGCGCGCATTTCACTGAAGTGTCAGATACCAAGTCCAGACCACTTGGCCGCCATCAGGCTGCCCCCTGGCGGCGGAGGAGCACCTCGCCATGGTCCAGCGCCTCGCGCACGACCGGAGCACCATTTCACGCATCCTGGCCAGGTGGCGTTCCTCGAAGGGCCTCACCACCCAGTCGGGGTGGAAGTCATGGGCCACTTCATCGCGAAGCTACCCAGCCAACAACGCTCTCGACCAGCAGCGCCTCAGGCCAGCAACTGCCTCACCAAGCCAATCAGCTCCTTCTTGCTGAGCGACTCCAAGGGCGGCGGTGGCGGCTCCACCTGACTCTGCTCAAGAACCCTGGCCAGCTCGGGCTTCTTCAACTTGGTGTAGCCCTTGATCCCGTGGGCCTTGCACAGCTGCTTGAGGGCAGCCACCGACAGCTTGAGGAAGCTCCCCTTGCCCAGCAGAGCTTTGCCGCGTGAAGAGGCAGCCTCGGGCGGGTCCTGCAGATGGCTGAGGGCTTCTCCCGAGCGCTGGAGATGCTGCCCCACGCGGCGATAGACCCGGGCATCGGTGCCGGCGAGTTCCCGGTGGCTCTGCTCGAGTAAATCGGCGATCGATGGGCCCGCGCTCATGGCTGCTCGTTGATCTGGGCGAGTCCGTTGCTGGGGTCGGCCGCTTCGCTGGCGAGGGCCACAGCGCGCGCCTTCACCTGACGCCAGCGGCTGGCCTGGGCGATCAGCTGCCGGAACATCTCAACCAGCCAGAAGCCGCTCTGGCGCTCACTTTCATCAATCAGGCCCACCATGGCATCGCCGGTGTCCTCCAGCTCGCGGATCACGGCGCCGAGCTTGGCGTTGAGGGCATGCAGCCGCGCCTTGGTGCGCGCCTCATCGGCCAGGTCGGCCGCCAGTTCCCCCAGTTCCCGTTGCAGCTCGGCAATCACCACACCGCGACGGTCGCTCTGGGCCTTGAGCACCCCCCGGGAGCGGTTGGCAGACACCAGCGCCGCGCGGCATTCGGTATAGGTGGTCTCGAGAGCCTCCGGCTCTGGTGAGCTGGGGAACTCGCTGGCGGAGCGCAGGGCCATGCCGCGTCGAAGTACTGGGGGCAGGATGACAGCTTCAGTGCTCAGCTGTCGGTTTCCATGAAGGCATGGAGCGCGGCTCCGCTAAATGACACGTAACTTCCTGGGGCGGTGGCGATGGATGAGGCAAGGCGTGCCCTGACCCGAGAAAAGTTGCGGGCCCACCGCGAGCGGCTACGGCGCCAGAGTCTCCGGCCGATCCAGATCTGGGTGCCGGATGTGCGCACCCACGCGTTCGCGGCCGAGGCCCGGCGGCAATGCCTGCTCGTCAACGCAAGCGATCAGGAGGCAGACGACCAGGCCTTCGTGGATGCCATTTCCATCTGCCCGGATCATGGCCCTGAAGGCAGCGCGGCGAGATCTGGACCGTCGCCGGAGGTGGCGCCGACACCACCAAGCCTCGCCCTGCCGTGATCGTGCAAGACGATGCCTTCGCGGAGCGGGACTCGATCACCCTCTGCCCGCTCACGAGTGATCCCGCCGACGCTCCCGTGTTTCGTATTCCTGTGGAGCCAAGCAGCCGCAATGCCCTCTCCAGCCGTAGCTGGCGGATGGTGGACAAGCTCAGCGCCGTTTCCCGTGAACGCCTCGGCAGCCGCATCGGCTCAACCGAAGCAGCGGCCACGGCCTGCAGGGCGTTGACATGGCCGGGCTCAATGAAGCCCTCGGGCTCCTCCTGTTGCAGCTGATCGAAAATCAAGCCGGGCTCTCGCTGGGCAAGAACCGCTGGATGAACGCGGCCAACGGCATGGGGTTGCAGCGGGGTTGCCAGGCCTTTCCCTCCGGCAGCCACCGCCAGCACTGCACCTGAATCGAGGGTTCGGCGCTGTTGATCAGCTGTACGTGGTAGCGGGACTCAGCATCGCCGCAGTGTTCGGGGGAGGCCAACGGTTCTGCAGCGGTCTGGGTGCTGCGAAAGGAGATGAGGAAGGCCGAGGGCTCCCCCCCGAGTTGCAGGGCTTGGGTCAATCGCCAGGCGGCACCGGTCGGGTAGCCGTCGTGGTGAAGGTAGAGGTGGTGATCCTGTTCGCCGGTAAAGCCGGAGAAGGTGTAGACGGCGCGGGAGGCCAAGGAAGGCGTGGGTAACTGCGCTCTCCAGTGCCATCTCCGCAACGCCTCCAGCTCCCGCCAGGGGCGCGCCGAGCAGATCCGCCGCCTGCGCCGATGCGCTGTAGATCCTCTTCGCGGTCGAACTGTTCAGCTAAGCCCGGCATCCCCGAGATCGACACTGTGCCGTTCCTGCGGCCCACCGGGAGCACAACTGAGTACCTCCAGCAGATCGGTCAAAGCCCAGGTGAGCTCCTTCAATGCTTTGCCGAAGCGGGCCTTTGGGCTCCATTGAGATCACTGAGCCGTTGGGTGCACTGCTCCAAAAGATCAGGCAGGTTGCCCTGGATCACGCCCCAGACGAGCTGATGCCGATGATGGTGAACTCCCGCTCAACAGAGGAGCGAATCAGGCGACTCTTGCTGTCGTCGTCGAGGCTGATGCCATCGACGGCAGTCTGGATGGCGTGGCCTGCCTCGATCACATCGCTGAGAAAGGCCCGAGGATCACGCTTCATCAATCAGCTGCTTCGACGCCTCGATCGTGCGGCGCACATAGGGATTGCGCACGGCATCGGCCATCACCAGATCCACCGACTTGCCTGTGATCGAGGCAAGTTGTTGCTCCAGACCGAAGTAAGCGCGCACCAGGTCTCCGGGTTCGATCGGCTGGAACTCCACGAATAGATCCAGGTCGCTGCGGCTGGGCGAGGGCGAGGCTCATGGGGCCAGAGAGATCTGCTCAGTATCGGCCGAAACCGCTCAGGACGAACAGCTGTAGTGCGACACCCCTCCGGCGTTGAAGAACTCCCTGGGCTTCAGACGGTCGTAGGTGGCTGCCAGCTCCGCAGACAGCTCGGCATAGGGATGGCTGAACACCTCCTGCAGCTCCCTGACCAAGCTGAAATCCCCCTGCGCTGCCTGTTCATAGGCCGGGGCGATCAGCCATTCGCGCCAGGTGACGTTGGGGTTCACACGCTTCATCACTGCGGCTGTCTCGCTGAGGTCGCCGTTGGCGGTGATCTGAGCACGCCAGCGTTGCAACCACTCCGTCCACGGCCCATCGAGCTCCTCGGAGCAGGGCAGGTAGAAGCTTTCCTGCAGGGCCGAGACGGCGTCGGGGATGTCAGACAGCCGGCGGAAAAAGATCGTGTAATCCACCTTGGAGCTCACCATCAGCTGCAGCAGGTCCTGCACGAGCGCCGCGTCGTAGGTGGCCAGGCCGAGCTTGCTGGCCCACATCGCCTCCATCTCCAGATTCATCGCCTCGCTGAAGCTGTCGCGGAGCTGATCCAGCCTGACCAGGGCCGGCTCGTTGCCCGCGAGCAGCGGCCGCAGGGCGGTCCAGAACATCTGGTAATTCGCTTCGGCGGCCACCGGTTGGTTGAAGAAGGAGAAGTGCTGGCCGCCCCCGGTCCAGGGCTGAAAGCGGGGATCGAACAGTTCGCAGAAGCCGAAGGGTCCGTAATCGAGGGTGTAGCCACCGGCGGCGCAGTTGTCGCTGTTGAAATTGCCCTGGCAGTAGCCCACCCGCATCCAGTCGGCCACCAGGGCGGTGAGACGCCCGCGGAACAAGCCCGCCAGCGCCACCACCTGCTCGCTGAATTCCAGGCTCGGATCGATCTGGGGCCGGTAGTTGCGCTCGATCAGGTGCGCCACGATCATTTGCAGTTCGTTCAGCGCCTCCGGATGGGCACCGCTGCGGACGCGGCGGGCAAACAGTTCCAGCTGGCCCACCCGCAGAAACGACGGCGCCACGCGGGTGGTGATCGCCGCCGGGTTGTCCACCAGGATGTCGGGATCCAACGACCTGGAGTTCGGCGCGTACCAGGGCCGGCGCACGGTTTCCGAGCCGGACACCACCAGGGTCAGCGAGCGGGAGGTGGGCACCCCCAAAGCGTGCATGAACTCCTGCGCCAGAAACTCGCGCACGCTGGAGCGCAGCACGGCGCGGCCATCGGCGCCGCGGCCGTAGGGGGTCGGGCCACCGCCCTTGAGCTGCATCTCCCAGCGCCGGCCCTCGAAGACGCCTTCGAACACCGAAATCGCCCGGCCATCGCCGTAGCCGTTGCCGGTGCCGAACGGGCACTGCTGGATGTATTCGCTGCCGTAGATCGACAGGGCATAGCCGGTGGCCCAGCCGAACGGCCGCATCGGCGCCTGCGCCACGCGGATGTCGCCGGAAAACAGCCGGAGGAAGTCTTCGTCGTGGGCCAGCGCCTCGCCCAGGCCCAGCTCCTGAAACAGGGCTGGGCTGTGCGCCACCAACTCCGGCGCCGGCAGCGGCGTGGGCGTCACCGGCACGTAATGGCCGGAGAACACCTGGCGGGGCCGGTGGTCGCGGCCATCGCCGCTGGCCTGCGGATCCGCCCGCAGGGACTCCAGCAGCGAATAGTCGGCCCGCTGGGCAAACGCCGTGAAAGTGGTTGTGGTCGTCGCTGTCGGCGAGGCTGCTGTCGGCACGGTTGTCGGCACGGGTCTTTCGGGTGTGGCGCGGCCTGGGCCTGGGCCTGGCGGTATGGACACCATCCTGGCGAACCTGTCGCCCCAAGGCGGCGACGCCTTGGCCTCCGGGAAAGATAAGGCTAGATTGTTGATGATTGATTGTACAAAAATGGCCCTGAATCCATGCTGTCTTCGATCGATGGTGGTTTCCAGTGCTTTGGGGCTGGCTCTGCTGCCCCAGGCTCTGATACCCGCGCTGGCGGCGCCGGCTGTTCAAATCTTCGACATCAACATCACTGAGCTTCAAGTCCGCACAGCGCAGGATGACTGATGCAAAGCTTTACTGAAAATCAGCTCCGATTATGCCACTGGTGGTATCACCAAAGCTAAGGCGACAGCTGCTGAGGTGATCGATCAGGCCTATGCCTTTCAATTTGGTCCACTGGCGTTCAAGCCCACCCTTAACGACTGGCATTCAGACATTCCGTACAACCCGAGCCGGAGCCCTGGCCTATTTCGTCGGCAATGACCCCGGCTTTCCCCTCGACAAGGGTTTTGCCCTGACTCCTTGGCGCACTTGCAAGGTGGTGAATCAGGTGATTCAGCTCAGCGGCGCCCTCGGCATCACCATGGGCAATGTGATGCTCTCCGACGCCGCCGGGAATCTGACCAGCGTTGACAAGACCTGGGGCTTTTTGAAAGAGCCCGATGGCAGCGTGAGAATCATCCTGCACCACTCTTCGCTGCCGTTCAAACCTTGACACCTGAGATCTTCTGCAACCCCATCGTCTTCCACTTCTCCCGGAATCCGGTTCGATCCTTCCGGGTCGCATGAGAAAGCTGGGCGTTGCGGGGTGCCGCTCCCTGGCCGCGGCCAGGGCCGTGGGTCTGTCCTTCCGCGCGGCAGCGGCGCAGGCGGCCCCCAACGGCACCTGGCTGTCCCAGCCCCAGATCTGGTACCACGCCTCCAGGCAGTCGCTGGACAGGGTCATGGCCGAGATCCGCGGCAGCGACTTCAAGGTGGTGTTCCTCGATGTTCGCAAGGTGTCGGACCTGATGCAGAGGGAGGCGGCCCAGGCGGCCCGCCGCCAGGGGCTGATGCCCGTGGTGTGGGTGCAGTCCCCCCAGTACCGAGCCTTGCGGATCGAGGATCTGGTGCACGAAGCCCGCCACGGCGACGCGATCCAGGTGGACGACCACTTCTTCGCCAACGACTCCCTGGAGGACTTCTACCTGCTGCGGCGGCTTTACCCGAAACCCATCTTCTGCAGCATCCAGCCCTTCCAGGCCAGCCTGGTGCCCACCGCCGGCTGCAACCAGCTCGATGTGCAGCGCTACAGCGCCCCGCAGTTCCAGCCGTGCCTCAAGCTGGCCGATCGGCTCGGTGCCGTGGTGAGTCTCTCGAGCGAAAACACCCTGAAGTACCGGAGCCAACTGGGCGAGCGCGCCTTCAACACCTTTCTCTGGCAGGGGCCCTGACCGGCGGGGGCTGCTCCGGTGCCAGCTGGGCGCCGATGGCGCGGAAGATGTCATCCGCCGCATTGCAGTAGGCACCGCTGGCGTCGAAGGCCGCTTCGTCGAAGGTGACCGCCACCGCGATCGCGATCTTCTGCGAGGGCAGGTAGGCCATCACGCCGGCCTGGCCGGAGAACAGCGGGTTCTGCAGCAGCCAGGGGCCCGAGAGAACGATCCCGATGCCATAGGTGTAGTAGTCGCTGAGCGTCGCGCAGGTCGCGCAGCCCTCGATCGGCCGGCCGAAGCCCCGCAGCGTCGGTGCGATCTGCAGCCTGTGGCTCTGCGGCGACAGCAGCCGTCCCGTCCCGATCGCCTCGGCGGAGGTGGCCATGTCGTGGATGGTGGTGAACTGCACCGCACCTCGGGTGATCGTCCACGACGGGTTCCAGAAGGTCGACTCCTCGGAGAAGCGCGTCCCCGCCTTGATGCCGAGGGCCTGACGCCGCTCCGACGAGAAGGCGTGCAGCACAGGCGGCGCGATCGCCGGGGTGCCGCCGGGGTCCCGGGTGTGGCGGAGCTCCAGGGGGCCAAAGATCCGCTCCTGCATCAGCACCGGAATCGTCCGGCCCGTGATGCGCTCCAGCGCCAGGCCGAGCAGAACGTAGTTGGTGTGGGCGTAGTTCCAGCTCGTCCCCGGTTCGTACCAGAGCGTCTGCAGGTCCGCGTAGGCGAGCAGCTCCTGCACCGTGAACTGGCGGAACGGGTTCTCGAGCAGGGTCTGGTCGAAGGCGGCATTGCCGATCACGTAGTCGCGGTAGCCGGAGGTCATCCGGGCCAGCTGGCCGAGGGTGACCCGCTCCGCATTCGGAATCTCCGGCAGCCACCGCGAGAGCCTGTCGTCGAGGCTCACCCTGTTCTCGTCGACCAGCTGCAGCAGCAGCGTCGCCACGTAGGAGATGGCGATCGCACCGTTGCGGACGTGCATGTCCTTGGTGGCGGGCACGCCCGTCATCGACTCGCCCATCGCCTCGGTGACCACCTCCTGGCCGTCGATCGTGACGCGCACGATCACCGCCCTGAGGTGGTCAGCCGCCATGCGCTGACGCACGATCCGCAGGATGGCGCCCGCCTGGGGCGACGCCGACGCCGGGGCCTCTTCGGCGATGCTGGCCTGGACGGGGCCCGCTCCGCCCAGGCCACCCGCCAGGAGGGCGACCAGGACACGCCTCTGCCAAGGGGAGAACCAGCGACGCTCCACACCGGCTCAGGCAGGAAGCGGCAACGCTAGGCGGCCTGAGTCGATCGGCCGCGGCCCAACCGCAGGGTGCCCAGCCTGCCGGCGAAGGCCTACAGCCCCTCCAGAAATTCGATCACCTCATCGCACCAGCGGATCCATTCCTGC
Source organism: Cyanobacteriota bacterium (assembly GCA_038324725.1). GTDB lineage: Bacteria > Cyanobacteriota > Cyanobacteriia > PCC-6307 > Cyanobiaceae > Cyanobium. The sequence goes on from JBBQIH010000018.1 coordinate 12,924, forward strand.
TCGAAGAGAATCCCCCGCCGCAGCGTGAGGTAGCGGTACTGCTCCTGCAGCGGCAGGCCGGGATGGCTGTGGAACAGCGCCTCCTTCTCCTGGTAGGAGGCGAGCTGGCCGGCGTGGACGGCACGGCGGCGGCGCACCTCCGCCAGCAGCTGGTCGGGTTCGGCGTAGGGGCCACCGAGCACCTTCACCAGCAGGTCCTCGCGGATCGGTGTGGGCTGGGCGGGCTCGGCGGCCCACTGGCACAGCTCCTCCCGGCCCGCCGCGGTGATGGCGTACACCTTGCGGTCGGGCTTGCCCTGCTGGGGCACCACCTGGCAGCGGACCCAGCCGTTGGCCTCGATCCGGGCCAGTTCCCGGTAGATCTGCTGCTGGCTGGCGGTCCAGTAGCAGGCCATCGATTCCTCGAACTGCTTGCTGATGTCGTAGCCGCTGGCGTCCTTCTCGCAGAGCACCGTGAGGATCGTGTGCGCCAGGGCCATGGCAGGGGGGAGATCGCAGCGGCGTGGGAGCTGATCCTGGCCCAGCCGCCACTGGAGCCGGTTGACCTACTCAACACGTTGTGCATACACTTTCGCACATACTCAATCTGTTGTGTAGTGATCACGACCCCCGTGCACCCGCCAGGGCTGCGGCCCGCACGCCTCCGCCGGCTTCGCTGGGGCCTGCCCATCGCCGCCACCACGGCCACGGCCACAGCCGCCGGCCTCGCCATCGCCCTGGCCGTGTCCTGGCGTCCCCGCCCCCCCGTGCTTCGCCCCCTGCCGGTGGCGGTGGTGACGGCCCAGCCGGTGAGCCAGTACCTCACCCGCCGTGACTACACCGGCGAGGTGGTGGCCGGCCGCCGCAGCAACCTCGGCTTCGAACTGCCCGGCAGCCTTGAGCAGGTGCTGGTGGAAGAGGGGGACCGGGTGGCGCGCGGCCAGCCCCTGGCCCGCCTCGACCGCCGCCGTCTGCTCGCCCAGCGCCAGCAGCTCCTGGCCCAGCAGCGGGTGGCGGTGGGCGCCGTGGAGGAGGTGCGCCAGCAGCTGATCCTGGCCGAGCTGCAGCGCGACCGCCGCCGCCGGCTCCACGCCCAGGGGGCGATTTCCCGCGAGGATCTCGACCAGCAGATCCATGGCTCGGCGGCCCTGCGCAGCCGCCTCGTCCAGGCCGAGAGTCAGGTCGATGGCGCCGGCGGCCGCCTGCGCCAGATCGAGGTCGACCTGGCCCGCAGCGTGCTGGTGGCCCCCTTCGCCGGCACGGTGAGCCGGCGGCTGCTCGATGAGGGCGTGGTGGTCAGCGGCGGCCAGGCGGTGATCAGCCTGGTGGAAGCAGCCCCGCAAGAGGTGCGGGTGGGCGTGCCGCCCGCCGTCGCCCAGGGGTTGCGGCTGGGAGAACGCCATCCCGTCCAGGTGGGGGAACGGCGCCTGGTGGCCACCGTCAGCGCCCTCCTGCCGGAGCTCGATGCCGGCAGCCGCACCACCACCGTGGTGCTGCGTCTGCCGTTGGACGCCCTGCCGGTGGGGGCCACCGCCCGCCTCAGCCTGCGGCGCAGCGAGCAGGGCGAAGGCTTCTGGTTGCCCACCACCGCCCTGGTGGCGGCGGAGCAGGGCCTCTGGTCGGTGTACGTGCTGGGGAGCCCCGGCGCCACGCCGGAACGGGGCCGACAGGTGGTCCGGCGACTGGTGGACATCGTCCACAGCGAGGGCGACCGCTCCCTGGTGCGCGGCACCCTGCGCCCCGGCGAACGGGTGATCGCCGCCGGCACCCAGCGGGTGGTGCCAGGCGTCTGGGTGCAGGAGGCGCTCTGATGCTGGATGTCTTTCACCGCAACCGGCAGCTGCTGCTGCTCACCCTGCTGCTGGTGGTGGTGTGGGGGTTCACCTCCCTGCTCACCCTGCCGCGGCTGGAGGATCCGCTGATCACCCAGCGCAATGCCCTGGTGATCACCGCCCTGCCGGGCGCCACGCCGGAGCGGGTCGAGGCGCTGATCACCAAACCCCTGGAAGACGCCCTGCTCGAGCTGGAGGAGGTGGACGCGATCACCTCCTCCTCCGCCTCCGGCAGTTCAGTGATCTCCGTGGCCCTCAAGGACGAGGTCCGCCAGGTGGCGCCGGTGTGGGGCAAGGTGCGCAGCAAGATCGACGATGCCACCCCCCTGTTGCCGCCGGAGGCCAGCGATCCGGAGTTCCGCGACGGCAACGTGGGGGCCAGTGCCCTGATCGTGGGGCTCACCTGGGAACTGCCCACCCCCGCCGACCTGGGCATCCTCTCCCGGCTGGCCGA
>JBBQIH010000019.1:0-15150 GCA_038324725.1 Cyanobacteriota bacterium
CAGGAAGGTGCCCACCAGGGCCACCGGGATGGCGATGGCCGGCACCAGGGTGGCCTTCCAGTTCTGCAGAAAGAGGAACAGGATCAGCACCACCAACACCACCGCCTCCCGTAGGGCGGTGGTGACGCCTTCGATCGAAGCCTCGACGAACTCGGTGTTGTCGTAGATCTTCTGGATCGCCATCCCCACCGGCATGGTCTCGGCGAATTCCTTGATCACTCCCTCGACACCACTGGAGACATCGAGCGCATTGCTGCCGGTGAGCTGATAGATCGCCATCCCCACCGAAGGCACTCCGCGCAGGTCAGTGGCCTCAATGTCGAAGGATTCACCCCCCAGCGTCACCCGCCCCACGTCCCTCAGGCGCACCAGGCCGCCATCGGTGGTGGAGCGCAGGATCATCGATTCGAACTCTTCAGTGGTCCGTAGCCGACCCTGCAGCTGCACGGTGAGGGTGAACTTCTGGCCCTCTGGGGAGGGGGCTCCACCGATCCGACCCACCGGCACCAGACGGTTCTGGCTGCGCAGGGCCTGCACCACATCGGCGGCGGAGAGCTTGTTGGCCACCAGGCGATCCGGGTCGAGCCAGAGACGGAAGGCCAGCTGGCGGTTGCCGAAATAGGTGAGCTCGCCGACACCGGGAACACGCCGCACCGCGTCGGTGAGGTTCTGATCCAGCAGACCGCTGATCGTCTCAAGGCTGTATTGGTTCTTCGGATCGTCGCTGGTGAAGTTGTAGACGAGCAGGATCGAATTGGAGGCCTTGTTCACTGTGATGCCGGATTGCCGCACCTCCTCCGGCAGGCTGGGCTGGGCAAGCGAAACCCGGTTCTGAACGTTCACCTGATTGATGTCGCCGTCGCTGCCGCTGGCGAAGGTGACGGAGATGGAACTGGAGCCGTCGGCCGCACTGGTGGAGGTGATGAACTCCATGTTCTGCACCCCGTTGATCTGCTGCTCGAGCACGCTGGTGACGCCCTGCTCGACGCTGACCGCGTCGGCCCCCACATAGCGGGAGGTGACCCTCACCGTGGGAGGGGCAATGTCTGGCAGGCTCTCGATCGGCAGCAGCGGAATCGCGATCAGGCCGGCGATCACGATCAACAGGCTGCACACCGTGGTGAGCACCGGCCTGAGGATGAACGTGTTCGAAGGTGACATCAGGCTGGGCTCAGTTGACCTTGACGGGCGCGCCGTTGCGGAGATTGATCAGGTTGGTGGTGATCACGCTGCTGCCAGCCTGCAGGCCCTTGAGCACCGGATAGCGGTTGTTCTGCAGGGGGCCCAGCTGCACGGGGGTCTGCAGGGCAAAGCTGGTTCCGGCAGGGAGTTTCCGGGCCACGGTCAGGTCGGTCCGGCCGGGACGCCGCTCCAGGTCGGCCAGACTGCCCACTTCGTAGACGAAGCTCTGGCCTGAGATCTGGGTGACGGCGGCGAAGGGCACCGACAGCTCCTGGCGGCTGTCGAGCACCAGCCGGGTGCGGGTGCGCAATCCGGTGCGCAGCAGTCCCGCCGGATTGGCGAACTCCGCCTTCGCCAGCAGAGACTGGGTGCCAGCCACCACGCCCGGATCGAGCGAGCCGACCACGCTCTGGGCCATCGGCCTGTTGGTGGCCGGATCCATCAGGATCACCGCCTGACCCACCCGCAGCCGGTTTGAAAACACGGCAGGCACGTCCACTCGCGCCATCAGGCGGTCGTTGCGGATGATCGTCGTGAAGGGATCGCCGGCGGCGATCACATCCCCCAGTTTCACCTGCACGTCCCCGACGATGCCGGTGATGGGCGCCTTCAGATCGCGGAAGGCCAGATCCGCTCGGCGTGCCACCAGATCCTGGCGGGAAGAGAGGTAACGCTGGCGGAACTCATCGCGCTGGAAGGCACTGGCCGCGCCCTGGCGCACCAGGTATTCGTAGCGCTCGAAGTTGAGCTTGTTGGTCTGGACCTCCGCCTCTAGGCGCGCCACGTCGGCGCGGGCCTGGGCCTGGTCGAGCACCAGCAGGATCTGGCCGGTCGCCACCTTGGCCCCCTGGCCCACCAGCAGGCGCTCGATGCGTCCGCCGGCCTGGGCCGCCAGCCGCACCTCCTCGATAGCTTCGAGGGTGCTGACGGTGTCGACGTTATCGGTGAAGGCGGCGAGGGTGGCCGCCTCGGCGCTGACCGAAAGCGGTGGCCTGGCGGCCGGAGGCTCCGCCTGGCAAGCCCCCAGGACGATGGTGGCCCCGACCAGGGCGATGGCCACGCCAGGAACGACAAGGCCGGTCCGTCGAAATCGCCTCGTGGGGGCCCTGTCACGAGGCGGCCTGCTCGAATGGCCGATCACGGGTTGAGCGAGTGGCAAGGCTTCATGTAGACCGTACCGCTCTGGGGGGGATCGCGGCGGGATGATGGGGCGGTGAGTGATCTGTTCAGCCATCAGGGCGAGCAAGCCAGGCGCAGGATCGCCCCCCTGGCGGATCGCCTGCGCCCGCGCAGCCTCGACGACTTCGTGGGCCAGGCGGCGATCCTGGGTCCGGGACGTCTGCTGCGCCGTGCCATCGCTGCCGACCGGGTCGGCAACCTGATCCTGCACGGCCCCCCTGGCACCGGCAAGACGACGCTGGCGCGGATCATCGCCGGCAGCACCCGGGCCCACTTCAGCAGCCTCAACGCCGTGCTGGCCGGGGTGAAGGATCTGCGGGCCGAGGTGGACGCCGCCAAACAACGCCTGGAGCACCACGGCCTGCGCACGATCCTGTTCATCGACGAGGTGCACCGGTTCAACAGTGCCCAGCAGGATGCCCTGCTGCCCTGGGTCGAGAACGGCACGGTGACCCTGATCGGCGCCACCACCGAAAACCCCTACTTCGAAGTCAACAAGGCCCTGGTCAGCCGCTCCCGTCTGTTCCGGCTCCAGCCCCTCGAGCCGGCCGACCTGCGCCTCCTGCTGGAGAGGGCCCTGGCCGATCCCGAACACGGCTACGGCCAACGCTCCGTCGAGCTCTCCGAACCAGCGGGCTCCCATTGGCTGGACGTGGCGGGGGGTGATGCGCGCAGCCTGCTCAATGCGCTCGAACTGGCGGTGGAAACCACCGAAGCCGATGCCGACGGCGTGATCCGCATCGACCTGGCCATCGCCGAGGAATCGATCCAGCAGCGGGCGGTGCTCTACGACAAGCAGGGCGATGCCCACTTCGACACGATCAGCGCCTTCATCAAGTCGATCCGGGGCTCCGATCCCGATGCGGCCCTGTTCTGGCTGGCGCGGATGGTGGAGGCCGGCGAGAACCCGCGCTTCATCCTGCGGCGTCTGCTGATCTCCGCTGGCGAGGACATCGGCCTGGCCGATCCCCAGGCGATGGTGGTGGTGGAGGCCTGCGCCGCCGCCTTCGACCGGGTGGGCCTGCCGGAGGGGCTCTATCCCCTGGCCCATGCCGCCCTCTATCTGGCCGGCACCGAGAAGAGCAACAGCAGCCTGGGCTTCTTCGATGCAGTGAAGGCGGTGCGAGAGAGCCGCCGCCAGCAGGTTCCGGCCCATCTGCGCGACGCCAACAGGGATGGGCAGGCCTTTGGTGATGGGGTGGGCTACCGCTACCCCCACGCCTATGCCGACCACTGGGTCGCCCAGCAGTACCTGCCCCAGGCTCTGCAGGGGGAGGTGTTCTGGCAGCCGGGATCCCTGGGCTGGGAAGGGGGGTTGCGAAAACGGCTGCAGCAGCGCCGGGCCGCCCAGTTGGCCGCCGCGGCCGAAACGGCGGCCGATGATCGGGGCGACCTGCTCAGCAGCAGTCCGGACGACCCGCTGCTGAACCGCTGGCTGCAGCGCCAGGCCGGGGCGGAGGGGGAACGGCTCGACCGGCTGCGCCAGCGCTTCTGGCAGGACGCCGCCATCGGGCGCCTCGACCGGGTGCTGGTGGTCGAAGCCCACTCCCTGCTCTGGGCCCTCGATCCGCTCGAAGCTGCCAGCGAGGGGGAAGTGGTCATCGCCACGCCGAACGCGGCGGTGCTTGATCGCCTGCAGGCCCAGCTGCAGCTGCTGGATCAGTTGCGGCGACCTCGCTTGCTGTGCGTAGCCAGCGACGCCCCCGAGCAGCTTCAGACGCAACTGGCCGACCCTCCCCTGGGGGAGGGTGAGGGTCGTTTTGAGTGGATCGCCGCGCGCCAGCCCTGGCGCCACAGTTCCGCGGCGCAACGGCTGGCCTGGCTGGAGCAGCTCACGGCCCTGGCGGCGCCGTTAGCCCGGGCCCGCCTGCTGTTCACCCATTCCTTGCTGGGACCGGCGGGTAGCCTGCGCGCCCACCTGCTCAGCCACGCCGCAGGCGACGTGCCGGCCGTTCTTGAGCGCGCGGCCACCAGGGAACAGGAGTGGCTGGCGGGCGACGCCGTGCTGGCCGATCGGGTGCAGGAGGGACTGGAAGCCCTCGGCTGGCATGTGCAGCGCCGCTTCTGGGAGGAGGGTCTCGACCTTCCCCTGAGCGACGCCCTGCTGGAGCGCTGGTTCGGCGCTGAGGCCAGCTACCGGAAGCATCTGGCGGCAGCGCTTCCGGCCGCTGGCCGCAGGAGCCTCGAAGCGCTGTTCCAGGAGCGACGGGGTACCACCCTGCCCCAGCCCCTTGGGCACACCCTGCTGTTGGCCCAGTGGAGCGCAGAGCCATGAAAAAGCCCCGGCAATGCCGGGGCTGGAAAGGATGGGGAGAGATCTCCCCGATCGATCACCAGAGGCCGCGAACCGGCTGATCCATCATTGGCGCAGGGGCTGGGCCGGGGGTATCCCGAACCATGGCGACGGGGTCGGCCATCTGGTTGGCCTGGATGCAGGCGGGCAGGAAGACGTACCAGGACAGCAGCGAGGTGCACTGAGCGGTGCCGGGCTGGCAACGACCCTCGGCACAGATGTTCTGGGAACCGGTATAGGTGTTGCAGAAATCAGCCAGACGGAAGTCGGTAGGCAGAGCGGTCATGATGCCTGCCGAGGAGATCGAACCGTCCTTGGAATCGGAGATGATCGCCGACCGCAGAGCCTGAACAGCATAGGTATTCATGCTGTAGTACGGGAAATAGCTGCTGGTCGCGTTCTTGAGGAACTTGACACCGGCGTCCGAGTAAAGGAAGCGCGAGACACCGACGAGGTTGACGGCATAGGTCTTGGTCATGCCCGACTTGACTTCGTCGGACGTCCAGCCGGAGCGGGCGAGACCGCCTTCCAGGCCACGGTCGGTGATGTCGCCGGAACCCAGGAAGGTGTCGAAGGCTTTCTGGTGGGTGGACCACACGGCGCCGCCGGTGTTCCAACGCACAGGCAGGTCGTTGTCCACGGCTGCGGACGCGGGCAGCACGGAGGCGGAAAGAGCCGTTCCCACGAAGAGAGCGGTGAGAGTTCGCTTGAACACGGGAGGCGATGTTGACTTCAATATCAACCTAGCCATCAAGGGGCGTTTTGCGTACTTCTCGTGTCCAGTTTCTTTGCCTCTCCACACACAACGGCCAACTTCGTGCGGATTTGGGTGGCCAGCAAGGGACGAAACGGGGCTCTGCGGGGCAGTACCTCTAGGCTACACGGGTCTTCCTCGTTCTCAAGGTTCGACCCATGGCCCTGCAGGTGGGAGATCCAGCCCCCGATTTCACCCTCCCCGATCAGACGGGTGAGGCTGTGTCCCTCTCCGCACTGAAGGGGCAGCGTGTTGTGATTTATTTTTACCCCAAGGACGACACTCCTGGTTGCACGAAGGAAGCCTGCAACTTCAGGGACCGCTGGAGTGCCTTCGAAACCCACGCCATCAAGGTGCTGGGAATCAGCAAGGACGGGGCTGCCAGCCATGGCAAGTTCGTTGCCAAATACGACCTGCCCTTCACCCTGCTCACCGATGCCGAGCCCTGCCCTGTGGCTGAGTCGTACGGCAGCTATGGGCTCAAGAAATTCATGGGCAAGGAGTACATGGGCATGATGCGGCACACCTTCGTGGTCGATGCCGAAGGCAAGCTGGAACGCCTCTATCTCAAGGTGAAGGCCGAAACCATGGCGGATCAGATTCTTGAGGATCTGGGCCTGGTCTGAGCGACCCCGTCGACGGACGGGGACGCAGGGCCATAAGGGCCTCCAGGCAGAGCTCGGGGCGGTGCTGAAGACCGTCCTCCCCCAGCCCGGACGGCCTGCGCAGGAGCGGCCACAGGATCGGCCCATCCCCACCGGTGAGCAGGATCCGGCAATTGTCATCAAGCGCCCGGGCCTGGCGTCCGGCCTCCAGCACCGCGGCGGCCAGGCCTTCGGCCACCCCCAGGCGCATCGCCGCGTCGGTGGCCCGGGGCCAGGGCTCCCCGCCACCGGCACTCCCCAGGCCCCCCTCCAGGGAAGGCAAGGCCTGGGTGCCAGCGCCCATGGCCCTCAGTTGCAGGGCGGCACCCGCCATCAGCCGGCCGCCGGCGAATCGGCCGCAGCCGTCCACCCGGGTGAGGCTCAGCACGGTGCCGGCATCGGCCACCAGCACCGGGCCGCCTGCAAGCTGGGCCGCCCACCAACCGGCCAGGGCTCGATCGATGCCCAGCCAGGGGGGGGCCTCAGCCAGCGGCACATCGTCCAGAGCCAGGCGCGTCTCGGCCGGTAGACCGGCGCAGGGGGGGACCGGTCCCACCGCAGCCCAGGCCAGGGGAAGGTGCACCGCCGCCGTCGGTGGGGGCAGGTGCAGGAACTGCTGCGGCTGGTCGGCACCGCTCCCGCCGGCCTCGGCCAGAGCCCAGTGCCAGCGGCTGTTGCCGATCAGCAGCCAGCGAAGCTGGCGAGCCGACACCTCAGATGCCCTCGCCCATCAGCCCCGGCATGTGGATGCCGCACTCCTGCTGCAGCCCGCCGAAACGGGTGGCTCGGCCATTGGTGGTGCCGTCGTCGGGGGCGCTGGTGTGCCAGTCGCCCACGGTGGAATAGCCCTGCTCGAAGAGTGGGTGCTGGGGCAGATCGTGTTCCTGCATGTAGTAGTAGACGTCGCGGCGGCTCCAGGCGAGCAGCGGCCGCAGCGACCATCGCTCCCGCACCGGATCCAGACAGTGCATCGCTCCCCGGTGATCCGTCTGGCCGGAACGCACACCGCTGGCCCAGCAGTGCACCTCCAGCCGTTGCAGCCCCCGGTCGAGGGGTTCGACCTTGCGCAGCCTGTTGTAGGTGAGCATGTCGTCGCGATTCTCCGTTTCCCACAGCCGGCCGTGCAGGGCCTCCATCCGGGCCGGGCTGAGATCGGCCTGCAGCACATGCAGGTCGATCTTGAGGCGGTCGCAGAGTTCGTTGGCGTAGCGATAGGTCTCGGGGGGCAGGTAGCCGGTGTCGACCCAGAGCACGGGGATCGCTGGCCAGGCGCCGGAGCCGTCGAGCGCACTCACCATGTGCAACATCACCGCCGACTGGATGCCAAAACTGGTGGTGACGGCGAAGTGACCGGCGAAGGCCTCCTGGGCCCAGCGCATCCGGCCGATGGCATCCAGGGGCTCCAGTTGGGAGCGGGCGGCACCGAGGTCGATGGCGGATCCATGGCGATTGCGGGGCAAGGCCTGGTGGGCCGCATCCAGACCCGCCGCGCTGCCCTCGGGGCTGATGGACGCCGTGAGGGGGAAGGACACCATCACCCCATCATCGCCTTTCAGGGATCAGAGTGATTGTGGTTAGGGTGACGGCATGCAAGGGCAACGCCAAAAGGCCCAGAACGTCGTCATCGTCGGGGGTGGCTTCGGCGGTCTGTACACGGCTCTGGCGCTGGCTCAGCAAAAGGACCATCCCCCTGTCCTGCTGATTGAGCCGAACGACCGGTTCCTGTTTCTGCCGCTTCTGTATGAATTGCTCAGCGGCGAGTTGCGCGGCTGGGAGATTGCCCCCCGTTACGACGGCCTGCTGGCGGGCCGTGGCGTGGCCTGGCTGCAGGACCGGGTGGAGCGGATCGATGCCGACCGCCAGCAGCTGCACACGGCGGCGGGCCGCACGCTTTCTTTTGGCCGACTGGTGATCGCCACGGGGGCCCAGAGCAACACCTTCGCGGTGCCAGGGGCCGAACGCCACAGCCTGGGCTTCCGCAGCCTGGCCGATGTGGAGCGGCTCCAGTGCCTGGTGGCTGACCTGAAAAGCCAGCGGAAGCCCCTGCAGCGCATCGCCGTGGTGGGGGCAGGGCCGACTGGGGTGGAACTGGCCTGCAAGCTCGCCGACATGGCCGAGGGCAGTGCTGTGATCGAGCTGATCGAGCAGGGGCCTCAGTTGCTGCCCCAGTCCAGGGCCTTCAACCGCGAACAGGCCGCCCTTGCCCTCCGGCGCCGTGACGTGCGGCTGCGGACCCGTACCCGCGTGCAGGCGGTCGAGGCCGAAGCGATCACGCTCCAGTGCCACCCGGACGGAGACAGCACCGCCCACAGCGAGAACCTCGCCGTTCGGGCGGTGGTCTGGACCGCCGGCCTGAGCTTCGCTGCGCCCCGGATCGACCCCGCTCCCGCCTGCGACAGCCGCGGCCGCCTGCTCTGCGGGCCCGATCTGTGCCTGCAGGACCATGGGGATCTCTTCGTGGTGGGAGATCTCGCCGCCCCTGTGGATCCTGACGGAACCGCCGGCGAGGCCCCCGGCGCCGCCACTCCAGCCACGGCCCAGGTGGCCTTTCAGCAAGCCTCGTTGCTGGCCAACAACCTGATCCGCTCCCTCCGGGGCGAACCCCTGGAGCCCTTCCAGTGGAATGACCTGGGCGAAATGATGAGTCTGGGCGTCGGCGAAGCCAGCCTGACCGCCGCCGGTTTCACCCTGGCCGGCCCTGCCGCCTACCAGCTGCGCCGTCTGGCCTACCTGGCCCGCCTGCCGGGCCGGCCCCACCAGCTGCGGGTGGCCGCCGGCTGGTTGGCCGACTGGAAGCCATGACGGCAATGACGGTTTCAGCGTCGACCTGGCCCCGTCCCCGGGGCCTGCTGCTGGATGCCATGGGCACCTTGATCGGTCTGCGCCGCTCGGTGGGCCACACCTATGCCGCCGTGGCGGCTGAGCACGGCCTCAGCGTCGCCGCTAACGCCATCGACCTGGCCTTCCCTGGCGTCCTGCGTCAGGCCCCTGCCCTGGCCTTCTCCGGCCTCGATGGCGACAGCCTGCTTCAGGCAGAGCGCCACTGGTGGGGGGAGCGCATCGACGCCGTCCTGGTGGCGGCCGGCGCGGCGGTGGCCCCGGCGGCACTGCATGACGCCCTGTTCGATCGCTTCGCCGACCCAACGTTGTGGCATGTCTATGCCGATGTGCCTGCCGTTCTGCGCCGCTGGCATGGGGCGGGCCTGCGCCTGGCCGTGGTCAGCAACTTCGACCGGCGGCTGCAACCGCTGCTGGAGGGCCTGGGCCTGGCGGATCTGTTCGAGGCGGTGGTGGTCTCCAGCAGCGCCGGAGCCGCCAAGCCGTCGCCCCTGCCCTTCCAAGTCGCCCTGGAGTCGCTCGCTCTGACGCCCTCCCAGGTCTGGCACGTGGGCGACAGCCCAGAGGATGGGGACGGCGCCAGGGCCGCCGGCGTGCGCTGTCTGCTGGTGCGGCGTCCTTGAGGCAAGGGGTGCTGGCCGGTAAAACAGTGGGTCTGCGGCCCGCGGAGCGGCGCCGGCTGGAGCAGATCTGCCACCGGCGTCATCCGGGCGATGCGGTGGCGGATCTGCTCACCCTGCAGCGCCTGGCGGCCGAAGGCCGCGACCTGGACTTGCCCCTCACCCTGGTGGTGGACGGGCGCGGCCTCTGCCGTCTGCTCTGGGTGGGGGACCTGGACCATTCGGCGCGCCTGCTGGAGAAACTTCCCGGCCCCTCCAGGCGTCAGGGTCACAACCTGCGTCTGCTCACCTGCGCAGGGGCTGGACGCCAGGCGCACCTGCAGCCCTCAGCCCAGGAGGCCGTGGTGGGCATGGACGTGGCGCCTGACCTCTGGCTGCGCTTCGGCCAGCAACCGGACGCCGGCGGACACTGGCCGGCGGCGCTCCACACCCCGGCCGGCAGCGGTGATCGCGCCTGGAACTGCGTCCTGGACGGGGATCTGGCCGAGCTCTGCGACCTGGACCCCGTCGCCCTCGCCGCGGCGGAGCCGCCGGACGCCGAATCAGCCCCCGCCCTGGAGGGCCCCGAGCGGGTGCTGCTGCTGGTCCAGACCAGCGGCGACCGGGCCCTGAGCGACCGGCGCATCGCCGAACTGGAAGGCCTGGTGCGCAGTGCCGGTGCCATGCCCGTGGGCCGGGTGGAGCAGCGCCGCCATGGCCCCGTCTCCCGGAGCCCCTGGGGGGAAGGCAAGCTGCGGGAGGCGGCCCTGGAGGCGCGCCGCGTCGGCGCCAGCCTGGTGGTGGCCGATCGGGAACTCACCCCGGGCCAGGCCCGCGACCTGGAGGGACTGCTCGACCTGCCGGTGAGCGACCGCAGCGAGCTGATTCTCGACATCTTTGCCCAGCGGGCGGCGAGCGGCGCCGGACGGCTGCAGGTGGAGCTGGCCCAGCTGCGCTATCGCCTGCCGCGGCTCACCGGCCGGGGACTGAGCCTGTCGCGGCAGGGGGGCGGCATCGGCACCCGGGGCCCGGGCGAAACCCAGCTGGAGAAGGATCGGCGCGCCATCGCCCGCCGCATCGAACGGCTGCAGCGGGAGGTGCAGCGGCTGGGGGCCCACCGGGCCCGCCTGCGGGAAGGACGCCGCGACCTGCCGCGCCTGGCCCTGGTCGGCTACACCAATGCGGGCAAGAGCTCGCTGCTCAACGCCCTCACCGGGGCCAGTGGCAGCGACGCCGTGCTGGCCGAGAACAAGCTCTTTGCCACCCTCGATCCCACCACCCGTCGGATCGAGCGGTCGGCAGGTGGCGGAACGGACGGCCAGCCGCTGCTGGTCACCGACACGGTGGGGTTCATCCGCGAGCTGCCCCCCCAGTTGATGGAGGCCTTCCGTTCCACCTTTGAGGAGGCCCTCGATGCCGACGGCCTGCTGATCGTCGTCGACCTGGCCGATCCGGCCTGGCCCGAGCAGCTCACCACCGTGCAGGCGATCCTCGATTCCCTGCAGGCCACCATGCCCAGGCGGGTGATCGGCAACCAGATCGACCGCTGCGCCAGCGGCGAACTGGAGCGGGCCAGGGCCGTGGATCCAGCCATGCTGTTCGTTTCGGCCACGGCGGACCTGGGCCTCCAGCATCTGCGCCAGGAGCTGCAGTCGTGGCCCGCCGCAACCACGACGGGCGGCCCCACTGCTGTGCCAGCATCGTCCGGCGCCAATTTCTCTCCCATGACCCTGCAACTGGGCGACACCGTTCCTGATTTCACTCAGGAATCCCAGCTCGGCCCGATCAACCTCTATGACTTCGCCGGCGACAGCTGGGTGGTGCTGTTCTCCCATCCCGCCGATTACACACCCGTCTGCACGACGGAACTGGGCGAGGTCTCACGGCTGCGCGCCGAATGGGAGAAACGCAACGTCAAGACCATCGCCCTGAGCGTCGATTCCGCCGAAAGCCACAAGGGCTGGATCGGCGACATCAACGACACCCAGAACACCACCGTCGACTACCCGATCCTGGCGGACAGCGACAAGAAGGTGAGCAGCCTCTACGGCATGATCCACCCGAATGCTCTGAGCAACCTCACGGTGCGCTCGGTGTTCATCATCGATCCCAACAAGAAGCTGCGTCTGCAGATCACCTACCCCGCCAGCACGGGCCGCAATTTTGATGAGATCCTGCGCGTGATCGATTCCCTCCAACTCACCGACCATCACCAGGTGGCCACTCCGGTGAATTGGAAAGAAGGCGAGGACTGCGTGGTGGTGCCTTCGATCCCCACAGATGAAGCGCGGCAGAAGTTTCCCAAGGGTGTCACTGAAATCCGTCCCTATCTCCGGATGACCCCCCAGCCCAACAAATGAGGCGGCCGCAGAGCTGGCGGCATCGTCTGACGGTGCCGCAGTTCACGCTGGTCACTGGCGTGCTGGTGATTGCCTTCGGCACACTGCTGATGGCCAGCCCGCTCTGCTCGAGCGATGAGGTGGGCCTCTGGGAGGCCCTCTTCACCGTCACCTCCGCCATCACCGTCACGGGCCTGTCGATCATCGATGTTGGCGCCGATCTCACCTTTGCCGGCCAGGTGACCCTGGCCGGGCTGATCCTCACCGGTGGCCTGGGGCTGATGGCCATCACCACCTTCCTGCAAGGCTTCGTCCAAGGTCGCTCGGGGCTGCGCCAGCGGCTCGACAAGGGGCGCGCCCTGGATGACTTCGGTGTCGGCGGCATCGGCCCCACCCTGAATCAGATTCTGCTGATTGCCGGCGTGGTGATCGGCATCGGCACGCTGGTTCTCTATAACTTCGGCTTCACCGATATTCCAGACAAGGGCCAGCGGCTCTGGGCTGCCCTGTTTCATTGCATCAGCGCCTACAACAACGCCGGTTTTGGGCTGTGGCGTGACAGTCTGGTGGGCTACCAGAGCCAGCCCATCGTCAATGGGGTGATCGGCCTGCTGATCGTGATGGGCGGCATCGGCTGGCGCGTCACCAACGACATCTGGGTCAACCGCTTCCGCCTGGCCCGCATCCGCCGCCTCAGCCTGCACACCAGGCTGGTGATTCGCACCACAGCGGTGCTGGTCGTCGTGGGGACCGTGGGTCTGCTGTTCACCGAACACTTCGCCACCGAAGGGGTGGTTGAGCAGATGAACCTCTGGGAGAAACTCCAGGTCACCCTGTTCCAGTCGATCACCACCCGTACCGCTGGTTTCAACACCATTCCCATCAGTGTGGAAACCATCTCCGACTCGGGCATCCTGCTGATGATCATCCTGATGTTCATCGGCGCCAGTCCCGGTGGCACCGGCGGCGGCATCAAGACCACCACCTTCGCCGCCCTGATCGCCGCCACCCGCTCCACCCTGCGCGGCCACGACACGGTGGTGGTGAGGAATCGGGAGATCCCCCTCAAGGTGATCCTCAAGGCCGTGGGCGTCACCCTCGGTTCGGGCCTGTTCATCCTCTTGATGGCGTTGCTGCTGGGGCTGGGCGATACCACCGCCGGAACCCCTGGCAGTGAGGCCTTCTCCTTCCTGGAAAAACTGTTCACCTGCGTTTCCGCCTTCGGCACCGTGGGCCTCGATCTGGGTGTCACCAGCCAGCTCAACCGCTGGGGGCAGCTGGTGCTGATGATCGGCATGTTCGTGGGCCGGATCGGTATCCTCCTGCTGCTTTCGGCTGTCTATGGCAGCCGGCCCCAGAATCGTGTGGGGTACCCCCGCGAGGAGCTCTACATCTGAACCCCAGGCCCCCCCCCCTGCCACCCCTGCCCATTCCCCGTACTTCCTTTCATGCCCCTTACAACGTCGTTCCCATGAACCAGTGGTGGCAGTGGCAAGGCGGTGAGGCGGACACCTCCAACAGCTATGCCGTGATTGGCGTCGGTCGTTTCGGCAGTGCCGTCTGCAAGGAACTCCTGCGCCACGGGGCCGAGGTGCTGGCGATCGATAACAACCAGCGGGCCATCGATGAGCTGCGTCAGATGGATACCGCCATTGAGGCCCGCGTGGTGGACTGCACCGACGAAGAGGCCCTACGGGCCGCCGGAGCCCTCGACGTGGGAACGGTGGTGGTGGCCATCAGCGAACCGATCGGCGCCAGCATCACCGCCACCCTGATCGTCAGGGACGGCGAAGGCAGCCGGGTCAGGCAAGTGATCGCCAGGGCCACCAGCGACCTGCACGAAAAGATGCTGCGGCGGGTCGGCGCCGACAAGGTGGTCTTCCCTTCGAAGATGCAGGGAACGCGGCTGGGCATGGAACTGGTCCGGCCCAACCTGCTCGAGCGGCTCCGCCTCGATGACCGCAACAGCATCGAGGAGATCAAGGTCCCCAGTTCCTTCGTCGGCCAGTCGCTGCGGGATCTGAATCTGCGCAAGAACTACAACGTCAGCGTGCTGGCCGCGGGCCCCTCCAACCAGCTCACGGTCAACCCGCCCGCCTCCCATGTGCTCAACGCGTCCGAGCTGCTTGTGGTGATGGGCAGCAGCGAAGCCCTCGAAGCCCTGCCTTCCCACTGACGGCCTTGCGAGAGACAGCCATGCGAGTGCTGGGCCTGATGAGCGGCACCAGCGCCGATGGGGTGGATGCGGTGCTGGTGTGCCTGGACGGTCGGGCCGCCCGGCCCCGCTGGCGGATCCTCTCGGGCGTCCATACCCCCTACCCGCCCGACCTGCGCGAGCGCCTGGTGGCGGTCGGCCAGGGGGTTCCCCTTGACGCCGACGCCCTGCTGACCCTGGCCGAAGACCTCACCGAGCACCAGGCCGTGGCGGCCCGGGCTTGCGATCCGGAGGGCCAGGCCCAGCTGGTGGGCTGCCACGGCCAGACCCTGTGGCACCGCCCACCGGACGGCGAGCGCCGCGGGGCCAGCTGGCAACTGCTGCAGGGGCCCTTACTGGCGGAACTGCTGGGGCGGCCGGTGGTCTTCGACTTCCGCAGCGTCGATCTGGCCCTCGGCGGCCACGGCGCCCCCCTGGTGCCGGCCACCGACGCCGCCCTGCTGGGGCGAATCGGCGGCTGGCGAGCCCTGCTCAACCTGGGCGGCATCGCCAATCTGACCCTGCTTCCCCCCTCCACGGGTCCCGACCGGAACGCCCCGGTGCGGGGCTGGGACTGCGGACCGGCCAACACGTTGCTGGATCTGGCGGTGGCCCGCTTCAGCAACGGAGGCCTGCACTTCGATGCCGATGGTGCCTGGGCACGGCAGGGCCGCATCGACGAGGGGCGGCTGCAGCAGTGGCTGCGGGAGCCCTACCTCCAGGCGGCACCGCCGAAATCAACCGGCCGCGAGCTGTTCGGGGCCGCCGATCTGGAACGGCGCCTGGCGGAGCTCGGCACCGGTGTGGATCCGGCCGATGCCCTGGCCACCCTGACGGCCTTCAGCGCAGCGGTGGTGGGCCAGGACCTGGCCCGGGGTCCCCGTCCCCTGGAGCTGCTGGTGGCCGGAGGCGGCACCCGCAATGGCTTCCTGATGGAGCAGCTGCAGCGGCGATGCCGCGGCATGGCGGTGAGCAGCCTGGCCGGCCATGGCATCGCCGATGACCAGCGGGAAGCCCTGGCCTTTGCCCTGCTGGCCTGGTGGCGCTGGCGGGGCCACCCGGGGTCGCTGCCCTCGGTCACAGGGGCCCGCCAGGCCGCGGTTCTCGGCGTGATCGCGGTACCTCCCC
>JBBQIH010000020.1:0-14970 GCA_038324725.1 Cyanobacteriota bacterium
TTCAACGTGCTCCTCAAGGAGCTTGAGGTGGCCACCCCCTCCACCCGCGCCCGCCTCGGCAGCCCCGTCAACCAGGGCCTGCAGCTTCCGGCGACCTATGCCCTCGCCGCCGAAGGTGCCCAGCGCTTCGTGATGCGGCCACGCCTATCCGGCGCTGAGAAGGCCGAGATCATCCGTGCCGCCTACCGCCAGGTGTTCGAGCGGGACATCGTCAAGGGCTATTCCCAGGTGGTCTGCCCGGTGGAAGCCACCCAGGTGCGCCAGGGCCAACTCTCGATGCGGGAGTTCATCCGCGCCCTTGGCCGCAGCAAGGTCTATCAGAGGCAGTTCTATGGCCGCTTCTCCAACAGCCGGGTGGTGGAACTGGCCTTCCGCCATTTCCTCGGCCGCGGTGTCAGCTCGATCGAGGAGTTCCGCCAGTACTTCGCCATCGTCAGCGCCAAGGGCCTGAACGGCCTCGTTGATGCCCTGATCAACGGCATGGAATACGCCCGGGTCTTCGGTGAGGAAACGGTTCCTTACCTTCGCGACATCGGCGAGGAAGCCCAGGAGAGCGCCGGCTGGGGGTCCAACCGCAACCTCTTCCGCTTCAGTGCTCCGTTCGAGGGTGCCCCCCAGTACATCACCCTCTACGCCTCCTATCGCCAGCCCCTGGCCGACCAGCACCCCTACGGAGGCGGCAACGATCCCCTGGCCCTCACCTATGGGGCGATCTTCCCCTCCAGCACGGCTTCGGTGGCCACCCGGCCAGCACCCTTCAGCTACGACACCCGTCGGATCCTGATCGGCAACGGCATGGCCCAGCCCGGGCCCATGGACAGCGCCCAGTTCCGCAAGGCCACCCCAAGGCGGGTAGGTCCGAAGGTGGTGCGCCTGCGGCAGATCGCCACCGGCGGCAGCTCCACCCCGCGGCGGGGCGGCCAGCCCAGCATCCGCGGCACCGAATCCAGCACCCAGGCCGTCATCAATGCGGTCTATGTGCAGGTGCTCGGCACCGCCGGCTACGCCGGCGAGCGCAACAAGGTCGAGGAGATCAAGCTCGAGAACGGTGACATCAGCCTGCGGGAGTTCGTGCGCCAGGTGGCCCGCTCCAAGGCCTTCCGGCGCCGTTACTGGAGCAGCCTCTACATCACCAAGGCCATTGAGGTGATGCACCGTCGCCTGCTCGGACGGCCCAGCTTCGGCCGCTGGGAGATCAACGCGTACTTCGACACGGCGGCCCGTAAGGGGTTCTATGGCGTCGTTGACGCCATGCTCGAAAGCCGCGAATACAACGACTGTTTCGGCGAGGACACCGTCCCCTACGAGCGCTTCATCACTCCGGCCGATCGCAATGCCCGCAGGGTGCCAGGCCTGGTGGAAACCCTGGTACCGGTCGCCGACATCACGCCCCTCCAGCGTCCCACCGTTCCCGTGGCCCAGGCGCTGCGCACCGTGGGCGATCTGGTGCCGCGCAACCTGGCGGCGAGGCCGAACGTGCGCGGGCAGTGGAAGGCCGATGTGGCCGGTGGCCAGAGCAGCACGGTCTCTTCCGGGGTCCCCAGTGGCCCCCAGACGATCAAGCAGCCGCCGGCCCCCACTCGCAGCTGGAGCCAGTCCCGCTGGCAGCCCGGCGGCGGATCCGCCCCGGTCTGGCGCAGCGGCGTCTCCACGGCGCGCGGCAGCAATGGCTATGTGGCCCCCGCCAGCATCGGCATCGCCGGCAATTGGAAAGCCTCGGTAGGCACCAGCCTGCTGAGCGGCGCCGCCGTGGCTCCCGACGGGGCGATGGTCAAGGCCCTGCGGCCAGGCCCCCCCCAGGGCTTCAGCCGTCGTCAGAGCCTGTCGCGTCCCGTGCAGCTGATGAGGGATCCCAGCGAAACCCAGGTCCAGGAGGTGGTGCAGGCCGTTTATCGCCAACTCCTCAATCGCGTGCCCTTCGCCGCCGAACGGCAGATGGATCCAGAATCCCAGCTGCGGGACGGCCAGCTTTCGGTGGCCGAATTCGTGTCCCAGATCGCCGGCAGTGATCTGTTCCAGCAACGGCTCCAGCGGATGGCCCCCCTCCGGGCGGCCTCGGCCGCCTACCTGGCCCTCCTCGGCCGTGCCGCCATGCCCGCCGAAGTGAGCCAGTTCCTCGCCACCCGTGCCACAGCCGGCCAGCAGGCCGCCGTGGCCGAACTGCTCAACGCCCGGGACTACGCCACGGCCTTCGGCCAGGACACGGTGCCCTACCTTCGCGGCCTGGCCACCGAAGATGGCGTGCCCCTCACCACCGTGAACCGCACCGCCTCTCTCTATGGCGGCAATGGCGGTCTCACCCCCTCGGTGAGGGGCGCGATCTGATCGACTCCCATCCGATCGAGGCTCGCCCCTGAAGGGAGCGGTCCCCATGCTTTGAGCGATCCTCCGGGTCAGCCCCGGGGGGTTTCTTATGGCCTGTCTCTACAACGAGACGGGGAGATTCATCTGTGAATGCGCTTGCGGTGCGCTTGGCCGCTACAACAAAAGATGAACAATTGCTGCGCTTGCACGGTGTTAAGAACTCCCGCGAAAGCCGTTGCAAGCCAAGGGATCTCGCCAAGACATCTGCCGTGAAGAACTGTTACCGGCCCCCATGGGAGCGACGGGGCTTGCCACAGAATGATGCGACGGTCGGCCAAGCCGATCACCCTTACCCACCGGATACCGGTCTCCTTCACGGTGACCGCTTGTTTCGAGGCAGAACTGCATGAGCATCGTCTCCAACTCGATCATCAACGCGGACGCCGAAGCCCGCTACCTCAGCCCTGGCGAACTTGACCAGATCAAGTCGTTCGTGGCAGGAGGTCAGCGTCGTCTGCGCGTCGCCCAGGTCCTGGCCGAAAGCCGGGAGCGCATCGTGAAGCAGGCCGGAGGCCAGCTTTTCCAGAAGCGCCCCGATCTCGTATCCCCCGGCGGTAACGCCTACGGGGAGGAGATGACGGCTTCTTGCCTGCGCGACATGGACTACTACCTGCGCCTGGTCACCTACGGCGTGGTTGCTGGGGATGTGACCCCGATCGAAGAGATCGGCGTCATCGGGGCCCGCGAGATGTATCGCGCCCTCGGCACCCCCCTCGAAGCCATGGCGGAAGCCGTGCGCGAGATGAAGACCGCAGCCACAGGTCTCCTCACCGGCTCCGATGCCGAAGAGGCCGGCTTCTACTTCGACTACGTGGTCGGCGCCCTCTCCTGAGGTTTCACCTCCCTCCCGTCCATCGCCATCAAACCCAGGATCCATGCAAGACGCCATCACCAACGTCATCAACCAGGCCGACGTCCAGGGGCTCTATCTCGACGGCGGCTCCATGGGCCGCCTCGAGCAGTACTTCGCCAGCGGTGAGCTGCGGGTGCGGGCTGCCGCCACCATCAGCGCCAACGCTTCGGCCATCATCAAGGAAGCCGTCGCCAAGGCCCTGCTCTACTCGGATATCACCCGTCCGGGCGGCAACATGTACACCACCCGTCGTTACGCGGCCTGCATCCGCGACCTCGACTACTACCTGCGCTACGCCACCTACGCCATGCTGGCCGGTGACACGTTGATCCTCGACGAGCGCGTGCTGAACGGCCTCAAGGAGACCTACAACTCCCTGGGTGTGCCCATCGGCGCCACGGTGCAGTCGATCCAGGCCATGAAGGAAACCACCGCCTCCCTCGTCGGCCCCGATGCCGGTCGTGAGATGGGCGTCTACTTCGATTACATCAGCTCCGGCCTGGGCAACTGATCCCCAGCAACGCCCCCACCACGGCACGTTTTCCGAGGATCACCCCATGCGCCTGTTCAAGATCACGGCCTGCATTCCCTGCCCCGACAAGGCACGCAGTCAGAGGGAGCTGCAGAACACCTACTTCACCAAGTGGGTGCCTTATCACAGCTGGTTCGCCGAACAGCAGCGGATCATGAAGCAGGGCGGCAGGATCCTGAAGGTGGAACTGGCCACTGGCCGTCGTCAGCAGAACTGCGGCAACTGAGGGCCTCCCGGCACCTCGGCACCAGCGCCCGGCCTCAGGCCGGGCTTTTTTTTGCGCTTTGACCCACGACCAGCGGCGGAGACGCAGAGCAGAGACGCAGAAATGTTCAGCGCGACTCGACAAACCCGCCATCGTCACGGCTGAATGGGTCATTCCCGGATCCCTGCAGCGGCCTTGTCCACGTCTTCGCCACGCCTGCTCCACAGCCGTCCCGGCGCCGGCTTCATGCCGCTGCCCTGGCAGCAGTGGCCGGCAGAATCCCGCCTGCTGTTGGGCCTGGTGGCCCTGTGGAGCCTGGTGGGCCTGCTCGTGCTCACCTCCGCCAGCTGGTGGGTGGCCGAGCGGGAGATGGGGGACGGGGCCTATTACGTGAAGCGTCAGGCGATCTGGCTCGTGGCCAGCTGGGGGCTCCTCTGGCTGGGCCTGCGCACATCAATGCGGCGCTGGCTGCACCTGGCGGCACCGGCCCTGCTGGTGGGCGCCCTGATGGTGGCCGCCACCCTCGTCGTGGGCACCACTGTCAACGGGGCCAGTCGCTGGCTGGTGCTCGGCCCGGTGCAGCTGCAGCCCTCGGAGCTGATCAAGCCCTTCATCGTGCTGCAGGGCGCCGTGATCTTCTCCCACTGGCGCCGCATCGCCCTCGACCAGAAACTCCTCTGGATCGGCATCTTCGGCGTGGTGATCCTGCTGATCCTCAAACAGCCCAACCTGAGCACCGCCGCCCTGCTCGGGCTGCTGCTCTGGCTGATGGCCCTGGCCGGCGGGCTGCCCCTGACGCTGCTGCTGGGGGCCGCCGGCGGCGGTGTCGTGCTGGGCAGCCTCAGCATCATGATCAACCCCTATCAGCTCGCCCGGGTCACCTCCTTCCTGGACCCCTGGCGCGTCGCCCAGGGGGACGGCTACCAGCTGGTGCAGAGCCTGCTGGCCATCGGCTCAGGAGGGGTGCTCGGCTCGGGCTTCGGGCTCTCCACCCAGAAGCTCCAATACCTACCCATCCAGACCACCGATTTCATCTTCGCTGTCTTCGCTGAGGAGTTTGGCTACATCGGTTCGGTGATGCTGCTGCTGTTCCTGGTGATCTTCGGCTTCGTGGGTCTGCGGGTGGCCCTGGCCTGCCGCAGCAACCAGCACCGGCTGGTGGCCATCGGCTGCACCACCCTGCTGGTGGGCCAGTCGATCCTCAACATCGCCGTGGCCAGCGGCTCCATGCCCACCACCGGCCTGCCCCTGCCGATGATCAGCTACGGCGGCAACTCCCTGCTCAGCAGCCTGTTCCTGGCGGGCCTGCTGCTGCGCTGTTCCCTGGAGTCCTCCGGACTCGAACCGGTCCGGCCCCGGCGCCGGGCCCAACGGCCTGCCCCGATAGGCTGAGCCCTGCTGCCACACCTGACCGGCCATGCTCAGCCCCGGTCTGCCGTTCGCCGACTGGGCCCGCAGCAGTGAACTGCTGCTCCAGGGCTCCCTGGCCCACCCCGGCCCCCTGACCCTGGCGCTGGTGTTCACTGGCGGCCTGCTCACCAGCCTCGGCCCCTGCTCCCTCTCGCTTCTGCCCGTCACCCTGGCCTACCTGGCCGGTTTCGGCACAGAAGCGCAGGGCCGTGCCCCCTGGCAGCGCAGCGTCAGCTTCGCCGCCGGCATCGTGGCGGCCCTGGTGCTGCTCGGCCTGGCCAGTGGCCTGATGGGGAGCCTCTACGGCCGCATCCCCGGCCAGCTGCCCCTGCTGGCGGCCGTCGTGGCCGTGGTGATGGGCCTCAACCTGCTGGGCCTGCTGCGCCTGCCCCTGCCGGCCGGACCCGATCCCGAGCGCTGGCGGCGCCTGGTGCCGGCCCCGCTCGCGCCTTTGGCGGCCGGCCTGGCCTTCGGCCTGGCCGCCACCCCCTGCACCACCCCGGTGCTGGCGGTGCTGCTGGCCTGGATGGCCCAGAGCGGCCAGCCCCTGGTCGGCATGCTGCTGCTCTGCAGCTTCGGCGCCGGCCAGGTGCTCCCCCTGCTGCTGGCCGGCACCGTGGCCGCCTCCTTGCCCGGGCTGCTGCAGCTGCGCCGCCTGGGCCAGTGGGTGCCACCGATCAGCGGCGTGGTGCTGCTCGCCAGCGGCGGCTTCACCCTGCTCTCGGTGCTGCCATGACCAGCACCGCCGCTTCGCCCTGGCGCCCCCTGCAACGCCTGGCCGGCTGGATCTCCGACCTGCGGTTGGCCATTGGTCTGCTGCTGGTGATCGCCCTGGCCAGCGGTGTCGGCACCGCCATCCCCCAGAAGGAAGACGCCGCCTTCTACCACCAGCTCTACGACCCCCACCCCTGGCTGGGCCTGCTGGGCGGGGACGGGGTGCTGCGGCTGCAGCTGGATCACGTCTATTCCAGCGGCTGGTTCCTGGGCCTGCTGGCCTGGCTGGGCCTGTCCCTGATCCTGTGCAGCTGGCGCCGCCAGTGGCCCGCCCTGCAGGCCTCCCTGCGCTGGGTCGATTACCGCAGCCCACGCCAGCTCAGCAAGCTCAGCGTGGCCGAAACCCTCATCACCGCGGAGCCCGCTGCCGGCCTGGAGCGGCTGGAGGCCGATCTGCGAGGTTCCGGCTGGCAGATACGCCGCCAGGACGACCGACTGGCGGCCCGCCGCGGGGTGCTCGGCCGGGTCGGCCCGCTTCTGGTGCATGCCGGCATGGTGGTGCTGATGGTGGGGGCGGCCTGGGGCGCCCTGGGCGGCCAGCGACTGGAGCGCTTCCTGGCCCCTGGCCGGGAACTGGAACTGCTCGACAGCCGTGGCAGCACCCAGGTGACCCTGGCCCTCGACGACTTCCATATCCAGCGGGATCCGGCTGGCCGCCCGGAGCAGTTCTCCTCCAGCCTGCGGCTGATCCCCCCCACCGGCACGGTCCCCACCACGGAAGCCGCCATCAGCGTCAACCATCCCCTGCGCTACCGGGGCATGACCCTCTACCAGGCGGACTGGTCCCTGGCGACGATCAGCCTGCAGCTGGGCCGCAGCCCGGTGCTGGAGCTCCCCTTGCAGAGCTTCCCCCAGCTCGGCGACCAACTCTGGGGGCTGGTGCTGCCCACCCGCCCCGATGGCTCCGAGCCAGTGCTGCTGAGCCTCACGAGCGAGCAGGGGCCGGTGCAGGTGTTCGGCCCCGATGGGGTGGCCCTGGCCCAGCTGGTGCCCGGCGGGGAGGCCCAGGAGGTGAAGGGGCTGCCGATCCGGGTGGCGAGCGTGCTGCCGGCCAGCGGCATCCTGCTCAAACGCGATCCCGGTGTGCCCCTCGTCTACAGCGGTTTCGCCATTGCCCTGATGGGCGGAGGCCTCAGCCTGGTGGCCACCCGCCAGCTCTGGGCAATCGCTGATGGGGCCAGCGGCAGGTTGCACGTGGCGGGTCTCTGCAACCGCAACCTCACCGCCTTCGCCGCCGAGCTGCCCGTTCTGCTCCGGCGGCTGGAACCCCAGCCCTGACTCAACAGGGCTGGCGAACGCCGTGGCTGACACGTACCACGGTATGCACGTTGCCGCGGGGATTGAAATCGGCCTCCAGCTGCATCCAGGCTGGATCACAGGCGCTCACCAGGTCGTCGAGGATCCGGTTGGCCACCTCCTCGTGGGAGATGGCCCGGTCGCGGTACCTGTTGATGTAGAGCTTGAGCGCCTTGAGTTCCAGCACCCGGGGCCCGGGCTGATAAAGAAGCCGCAGAACCGCGAAATCGGGGTAGCCGGAGAACGGGCAGGTGCAGGTGAACTCGGGCAGTTCGATCGCCACTTCGTAGGGCCGGCCCACCCGGGGATTGGGGAAACAGATCAGCTGGGCCTCGGCGATGGCCCGTTCGCCGTAGGGGGGCGTCACGGTCTCAGGCGGGGCCTCCGGCGAGGGTATGGCCATGCTCGGTGGGGGAAAGGGAACGGATTTTGACCGTACAGGACGTGTCGGGCGGCCCGCGCCGCCGGTCAGCGGCCCGGAGTCCACGTAGCAACCGTTACGACGACCCCGGCAAGGCTCGGCGGTAATGGAGCCGTCCCCTGCCCAGGGGGGGACTCTGAGAGACTCCAACCGTCGCCTTCCTGACCGCAGCACAGCCATGAAGAAAATCGAGGCCATCATCCGCCCTTTCAAACTGGAGGACGTGAAGATCGCCCTTGTCAATGCGGGCATCGTTGGCATGACCGTCAGCGAGGTTCGCGGATTCGGCCGGCAGAAAGGACAGGTGGAGCGCTACCGCGGTTCCGAATTCACGGTCGAATTCCTGCAGAAACTCAAGCTCGAAATCGTCGTCGACGATGACCGGGTGGCCACGGTGGTCCAGGCGGTCCAGGACGCCGCCCGCACCGGCGAGATCGGCGACGGCAAGATCTTCATCAGCACCGTCGATTCCGTGATCCGGATCCGCACCGGCGATCTCGACAGCGGCGCCATCTGAGCGGCCGCGCCATCCCCAGTCCGGCCACAGCCCCTCAGGCCCGCGGCCGGGCTCTCCTACCCAAGGGTGGCCTTCACCAGGATGGCGATCCTTTCGGACCAGTCACAGCCTTCGGCGTCCTGCTCGCCGTGGCCGGGTGGGACGACCCACAGCAGATACTCGTGGTTGCCCGCCGGCCCGGTGAGGGGTGAGGCCACCAGTCCCGCCGGTTGCCACGCCAGCTCCCGGGCCGCCGCGATCACGGTGGCGATGGCCTCGGCATGGGCTGCTGGATCCCGCACCACCCCCCCCTTGCCCACCCGCTGGCGGCCCACCTCAAACTGGGGCTTGACCAGCAGCAGCGCTTCGCCCGTCTCCAGGAGCAGGGCCCGCAGGGCCGGCAACACCCGAGTGAGGGAAATGAACGACACATCGGCGACGGCCAGGTCGGGCCAGGGGTCCCCCTCGCCGTAGAGGGCCTCTGGAGTGAGGTGGCGCAGGTTGGTGCGCTCCCGCAGCACCACCCGTTCATCGGTGCGCAGGCTCCAGGCGGTCTGGCCGTAGCCCACATCGATCCCATACACGCGCACGGCACCGTGCTGCAGCAGGCAATCGCTGAATCCGCCGGTGGAGATGCCGCCGTCGAGGCACACCCGGCCTTCCACCTGCACCGGCAAGGCCGCCAGGGCCCCCTCCAGCTTCTCCCCCCCCCGGGAGACGAACCGGGGCGGCTGCTCCACCTCCAGCAGCAGGGTCTCGGGCACCTCGGTGCCCGGCTTGTCGAGCACCTCACCGCCACCGCGCACCCGGCCAGCCCGGATCAACTGCTGGGCCTGCTGGCGGCTGGTGACCAGACCCAGATCCACCAGCCGGCGATCAAGCCGTTCCTTACGGGCCATCGTGCGTTTCGGCCATGGGTGCTACCGCTCCACCGGCATGTTGTCATCGAACAGCGACCCATACCGAACAAAAACCGATGACCGGAGGCTTCAGCTCGGAACAGTCGCAGGATGGCGCCACAGTCTCCCTCGCTTCGTCCCATGGCTGCCCCCGGATCCACGGCTGCCCCCGGATCCAACGTGGTGGAGTTGCTCCACCCCGGAAGCTTCGTGAGGCTGCGGGACCATCCGGAGGATCTGCCCCCCTTCCAGCTGATCCGCCGCCGCGGCACCCGCTGCTGGGTGCGCCAGCAGGCCTGGGGATCGATGGTGCACCTGGAGCTGCCCTACCGGCGCCTCACCGCCGCCGCCTGAGCCGGTGGGGTCGGCTCGATAGGTTGGTGAGCCCTTCGCCACCGCCCGGCCCTTGATCGAGCGTTACACCCTCCCGGAGATGGGCGACCTCTGGAGCGAGGAAGCCAAGTTCCGCAGCTGGCTCGAGGTGGAGATCGCCGCCTGCCAGGCCAACGCCGAGCTGGGCCGGGTGCCGGCCGAGGCGATGGCCGCCATCCGCGAGAAGGCGGCCTTCGAGGTGCCCCGGATCCTGGAGATCGAAGCGGAGGTGCGCCACGACGTCATCGCCTTCCTCACCAACGTCAACGAGCACGTCGGTGATGCTGGCCGCTACATCCACGTGGGCATGACCAGCTCGGACGTGCTGGACACCGGGCTGGCCCTGCAGCTGAAGGCCTCGGTGGCGGTGCTGCGCACCGAGCTTGATGCCCTCGCCGGCGTCCTGCGCCAGCTGGCCCGGGAGCACAAGGACACGGTGATGATCGGCCGCTCCCACGCCATCCATGGCGAACCGATCACCTTCGGCTTCAAGGTGGCCGGCTGGCTGGCGGAAACCGAGCGGAACCGGGAACGGCTGGAGCGCCTCGAGCGGGTGGTGGCCGTCGGCCAGATCAGTGGCGCCATGGGCACCTACGCCAACACCGATCCGGCAGTAGAGGCCATCACCTGCCGGCTGCTGGGCCTTGTGCCCGACACCGCCAGCACCCAGGTGATCGGCCGTGACCGCCACGCGGAGTACGTCCAGACCCTGGCCTTGGTGGGCACCTCCCTGGAGCGCTTTTCAACCGAGATCCGCAACCTGCAGCGCTCCGACGTGCTGGAGGTGGAGGAGAACTTCGCCAAGGGTCAGAAGGGCAGTTCGGCCATGCCCCACAAGCGCAATCCGATCCGCAGCGAACGCATCAGCGGCCTGGCCCGGGTGCTGCGCAGCTACACCGTGGCCGCCCTGGAAAACGTGGCCCTCTGGCACGAGCGCGACATCAGCCACAGCTCGGTGGAGCGGATGATGCTGCCCGACTGCTCGGTGACGCTGCACTTCATGCTGCGGGAGATGACCGCCGTGGTGCAGGGCCTGGGGATCTACCCCGAGAACATGGCCCGCAACATGAATGTGTATGGCGGTGTGGTGTTCAGCCAGCGGGTGCTGCTGGCGCTGGTGGAGGCGGGCCTGAGCCGGGAGGAGGCCTACCGGATCGTGCAGCGCCACGCCCACGCGGCCTGGAACAGCGAGGGCGGCGACTTCCGCGCCAACCTGGCGGGCGATCCGGTTGTCACCAGCCACCTGGGCGCCGATCAGCTGGCCGACTGCTTCTCCACCGACCTGCACCGGGCCCATCTGGATGTGATCTGGGAGCGGCTGGGGATCTAAGCGGCCGGAGGCCGTTCCGTCGCTGGATCCAGCTTGCCGTTGCCACCGCGCAGCAGATCCTCGATCTCGCAGACGGGAAAGCGGTTGATGCTCTTGAGGGCCAGGCGCGAGTTGCGGCGCAGCTGTTCGCTGATCGCTTCGCAGTAGGGCACCTGGGCCAGCAGATCAACGGTGCGGCGCAGGATCCGCACCACATCACCCTCATCGAGGGAGGTGTTGGCGATCACGTCGTTCCAGCTGGCGCCCCGGGCCCAGGCGTGGACCAGGCCGGTGAGCTCCGGCTCCCACCACACCGGCACCACCACCGAAGCCTGCTCCTGCTGACGTTGCAGCTCGCGCCGCAGGCTGCGCAGGTCGTGGAGTGCCTCCTCGGAGGCCGGTGGCGGCGGGTAGCCGCACCAGAGATCGGGCCGGTTCACCTCGGTGGAGATGGCCTCCAGCACCGCCGCCAGTTCGGCCGGATCCAGGCCATCGAGGTGGCCGCTCATCAGGGCCAGCCCCAGCCAGAGCTCGTTATCGCCCCGCAGGGCCGCCACGGTGCGGCCCACCTCGGTGGGCTCCAGCCCCTCCTCGCCGTCGAGGGCACCGAAGAAGCGCAGGATGTCGATCAGGGACAGGAACGTGTCCCAGTGGCGGTTGGCCCGGTGATGCAGCAGCCGCTGGCGCTCGCCGATCTCCTCCTCCAGTTCCTCCATGCGGCGGCGATGCTTCTTGAGGTGCTTGCGGTCGCCCCAGCGGTGGGCCGGGTGGGCCTCCAGCTCCTGCTCCAGCTGCTGCACCAGCTGGCCCTGCTGCTGCACCTCGCCGGCCAGGTCGTAGCGGGGGGTGTGCATGTCGTGGCGGCGGGCCATCGAGGACACCGCCAGGGCCAGGCCGCCGCTGGCGTTGTCGCCGTGGCGCAGCTCGTTGGCGTGGTGCAGTTCCGGCGGCTCGAGCTGGTTCACCTGCAGGCAGCTGAGCTCGGCGTGCAGGGTGACCACCGCGTGGCAGGGCAGCAGGATCCAGACGTTCTCGTCGGTGAGGCAGAGCAGCAGCGGGAACTGGCCGGAGCCGGGCACCTTGGCCACGATCACCGCCGGGGTGACCCGGCTGCGCAGGGCCGGCGCCTTGACGCTCACCAGCGTGCCCTCACTGGCGAACTGCAGCGCCAGGGTGAGCTCGTGGGCCAGGGTTTCCTCAGCCTGCTGCTGCAGGATCCGGTGCAGACGACGCTCCTCCCGCAGGCGGCCGCGCACCTTCTCATAGTCCTCGAAGTCATCCCAGGGCACCTCGCCGCCACTCGATTCCAGGCTGGCCAGCTGGGCCATCAGCTCGGCGATGCGGGACTCGTCCTCAGCCAGATCCAGCCCCGCCAGGTAGCGGCCGAAGCTGCGCTCGACCAGCTCCCGGGCCTTGGCCAGGTCGTAGCGCTGCAGCAGGTTGAGCACCATGCCATAGCTGGGGGTGAACTGGCTCACCAGGGGATCGGCCGGGCTGGTGGCCAGGGCGCCGGCCTCCCTGACCCCCTCGAAACGGCTCTGGACGGTCACCACGTAGCCCTGAATGTCGAGGCCGCGGCGGCCGGCGCGCCCCGCCATCTGCAGGAACTCGCTGCCCATCAGGGGCCGGTGGCCACGTTCGGTGCGCTTGGAGAGGGCGGAGATCACCGTGGTGCGGGCCGGCATGTTGATGCCCGCTGCCAGGGTCTCGGTGGCGAACACCACCTTGATCAGCCCCTGCTGGAACAGCTCCTCGATCAGCTCCTTCCAGGCCGGCAGCACGCCAGCGTGGTGGGCGGCGATGCCCCGCAGCAAGGCCTCGGCATGGCCGCCCTCGCGCACCGCCTCAGGGGTCACCGCCATGAAGGCGTCCAGCCGCTGGCGAATCCGTGCTTGCTCCCCGGCATCCACCAGGCACACCTTGGCCAGGTCGCGCACCGAGCGGTCGCAGTTGCGGCGGCTGAAGATGAAGTAGATGGCCGGCAGCATCTCGCGTTCCGCCATCTGGGCCACCACGAAGCCGATCGGCGGCGCCTCCGGCTGGGGCGGCCGCGGTTCCTTCGGTCCCTTGCGGCGGGTGGACTTCGGAGGGCGCCAGACCTTGCAGTTCGGATGCAGGCCGGTGCCCTCGTCGTTGAGCAGGGGATGCAGACCCTTGGCGCTGCAGAAGCTGAAGGCCAACGGAACGGGGCGGAAGTCGCTGTGGATCAGCCGGGTGGGGCCATGCACGCGCTCGATCCAGTCGGTCAGCTGCCCGGCGTTGGCCACCGTGGCCGAGAGCGCCACCAGCTGCACCCGGGTGGGGCAGTGGATGATGGATTCCTCCCAGACCGTGCCCCGCTGGGTGTCATTCATGTAGTGGCACTCATCGAGCACCACGGCCTCCACATCGGCCAGGGGGTCGTCGTCGGCGTGGTCGATCTCCGCGTAGAGCATGTTGCGGAAGATCTCGGTGGTCATCACCACCACCTGGGCCTCCCGATTCAGGCTCAGATCACCGGTGAGCAGGCCCACCTTGTCGTGGCCGAACTGGTGACGGAAATCGCGCAGTTTCTGGTTGGAGAGCGCCTTGAGGGGGGTCGTGTAAAACACCTTCTGGCCGTGGGCCAGGGCCCGGTGGATGGCGTACTCCCCCACCAGGGTCTTGCCGGAACCGGTGGGGGCACTGACCACCACCGAGTGGCCCTGGTTGAGGGAATCGATCGCCTCAAGCTGAAAATCATCCAGGGGGAAGGGGAACAGCTCCTTCACCGGCGGTACGGCGTTGTTCGAGGCCGTGCTGCTGCTC
This sequence comes from Cyanobacteriota bacterium, assembly GCA_038324725.1. Classification (GTDB taxonomy): domain Bacteria; phylum Cyanobacteriota; class Cyanobacteriia; order PCC-6307; family Cyanobiaceae; genus Cyanobium. Next base: position 13,719 of record JBBQIH010000020.1, read on the forward strand.
GTCACGTCGCTGACGATCGCGTTGTTGCTGGGCCCGTCGGCGCGGGTGGTGCTGCCAACGTCGGGGCGGTCGAGCATGGGGGAATCTTATGGGCTGGCCGCGACCTGCCAGCCTCTTAGGGTTTTCGCACCCTTGTTCGGGGTCGTCCTTTGGATGCCGACGGCCTGAGGCCCCCCTGGCGACGACGGCTCCATGACGGGCTCGCCGCCCTGCACCAGCAGCGACACCGTCGGCTGCGCAGTTTCCGCCCCACCAATGGCATCGCCCTGCAGGAGGAGCCCGGGGGGGCAGGGGCGGCGCCAGGGGATTCCTTGCCGATTCCCCTGCTGGATCTGGCCAGCAACGATTACCTGGGCCTGAGTCGCCATCCCGGCGTGATCGCCGCGGCCCGGGCAGAATTGGAAAGCAGTGGCCTGGGAGCCGGCGGCTCGCGGCTGGTCACCGGCACCCGTCCGGTGCATCTGCAGCTGGAGGCCGCCCTGGCCGCCTGGCTGGGTCGGGAGCGGGTGCTGCTGTTCCCCAGTGGCTTCCAGGCCAACCTGGCGGCGGTCACGGCCCTGGCCGATCGGGGTGCTCTGGTCTGCGCCGACCGACACGTGCATCACTCGCTGCTGGCCGGGGTGCGCGCCAGCGGAGCGCGGCTGGTGCGCTTCGCCCACAACGATCTGGAGGATCTGGAGCGGCGGCTGGCGCAGGCCCGCTCCCGGCAGCCCGACCAGACCAGGCTGGTGCTCAGCGAAAGCCTGTTCAGCATGGAGGGCACCAGTCCGGACGTGCCGGCCCTGGCCGCCCTGTGCCGGCGCCACGGGGCCCTGCTGCTGCTGGATGAGGCCCATGCCCTGGGGGTGCTGGGCCCTGGCGGGCGCGGCCTGGCCCACGGTCTGGAGGGGGTGCATCTGGTGAGTGGCACCTTCGGCAAGGCCTTCGGCAGCGGCGGCGCCTTCCTCGCCGGCGAAGCCCTGCTCGGCGACTGGCTGCTGCAGGCCAGCGGCGCCTTCCGCTACACCACGGCCCTGGCGCCGCCCCTGGCGGCCGGGGCCCTGGCGGCGCTGCGGCAGATCGAATCCCAGCCCCAGATCGGCACGGAGCTGCTGGCGCGGGCAAACCGCTGGCGGCAGGCCCTGGCGGCGGTGGGCTGGCGGCGGCCGGCCGGCCATGGCCCGATCCTGCCGTTGCTGGTGGGGCACGACGGGGCCGCCCTGGCCCTGCAGGGGCGCCTCGAGGCCACCGGCCTGCTGGCGGTGGCGATCCG
>JBBQIH010000021.1:0-14777 GCA_038324725.1 Cyanobacteriota bacterium
GCCAGGTCCCAGGGGCAGCCCCCCTGGGGGTCCCGCAGCCGGGCCACGACCGCCACCAGTTCGCCGAGGGCCGCCAGGGTGGCCCCATCGGCATCAGAAGCGGAAAGCGGCCGGGAACCGGACATCGCAGGGAAGGAGAACCACTGCCACCATCCTTGGTGATGGGACCGGGACCTGGATCAGGCCAGGCCGGCGACCGCCTGCTGCAGGGCATCGTGGCGGCTGAGGGTGGTGCGCTCCAGCGGCAGCTTGGCGTACAGCCCGAGCTTCTCGAGGCGCTGGCGGGTGGTGCCGCTGGCACCGACCACAAACACCTGGCGACCCTTCTCGATCGCTTCCTCGACGGCGAGCTCCACCGCCAGGGCCGCGGTGACGCCAAGGTGGGAGACCTCGGTGAGATCGAACACCACGGCCTTGCAGACGCCGATGGCGTTGTGCTCGCGGCCAATCGCCTTGGCCACACCGAAGATCATGGCTCCGGTGAGCTGGAACAGCAGCACCTCCCCCTTGCCCTGGTCCAGCAGGGTCTTCTCCTCGGGGTTGAGCAGCAGGTCGCCGTCACCGGTGGAGATCGACTTGACCGACTTGCTCTGCAGAGCGCTCATCTTGTCGATCGTGAGGATGTTGGCGATGAACACGCCGATGCCCACCGCCGCGATCAGATCCACCAGCACGGTGAGGGCGATCACCAGATACATGATCGCCGCCCCGGTGATCGAGATCCGGTGGGCGCGTTTGAGGAAGCCCCAGTCAACGATGTCGAAGCCCACCTTCAGGGCGATGCCGGCCAGAACGGCCTGGGGTATCTGGGCCGCCAGCCGGGTGCCGGCCAGGATCACCAGCATCAGGATCAGGGCGCGACTGATACCGGAGAGGGCGCTGCGCCCCCCTGCCTGGATGTTGACGACGGTGCCCATGGTGGCGCCGGCGCCGGCGATGCCGCCGAAGAGGCCGGAGGCCAGATTGCCCAGGCCCTGGCCGATCAGTTCCTTGTTGGGATCATGCTCGGTGCGGGTGATGCTGTCGGCGATCACGGCGGTGAGCAGGGCGTCGATGCAGCCGAGCATGCCGAGCACCGCCGCATCCACCAGCATCAGCTGCAGCTGGGGCAGCGCGAAGTGGGGCACCACCAGCCTGGGGAAACCGGAGGCGATCTCGCCGATGCGGCGGATGTCCTCGCCCCCACCGCCGGTGAGCAGGGTGAGAGAGAGGACCGTGCCCAGGACCAGGGCGATCAACTGGGGCGGGGCCACCTTCTTGACCTTGCCTGGGGTGAACCAGAGGATCGCCAGGGTGACCACCGCCAGGGTGACTTCAGCGGGCCGGGCGTTGGCCAACAACGAGGGCACGTCGGTGAGGGTACCGAGCACACCACCCTTGGGGATGGCCTGGCCGAGGAAGGGACCGAATTGCAGCACCATCAGGATGATGCCGATGCCGCTCATGAAGCCCGAGATCACCGTGTAGGGCATCTGGGTGACGTAGCGACCCAGCTTCAGCATTCCGAAGACGATCTGGAACACACCGGCCAGCATCACCACGGTGAAGGCCATGGCCAGGCCGTTCTCCGGATCCCGGGCGGTGAGGCTGGCGATGACAGCCGTCATCACCACCGTCATCGGGCCGGTGGGCTCGGAGATCAGGGTGGGGGTTCCGCCGAACAGGGCAGCGAACAGGCCCACCAGCACGGCGCCCCAGAGTCCGGCGGCGGCACCGGCGCCGGAGGCCACCCCGAAAGCGAGGGCCATCGGCAGAGCGATCACCGCAGCGGTGACCCCGCCGAACAGGTCGCCTTTGATGTTCTGGGTGCTGATGTGATTCAGCAGACGGAAAGGCGGAGGTCCGGGAGGGGCTGAAGCAGTTGCCATCACTACAGACCGGTGTGGTGGGCGCAACCTTAGGGGTAGCCCAGGCCACCAGGTTGTCCTCACGCTTTCCAGGAGCATGGCCGATGAAAATTGTCATCTGGCGCCGAGCCGGCCGCTCCTCCCCGTCGACCCGTTGCCGCCAGATGGCATCAGAGACCACCCGACCTGGGGCGTGCAGCATCGTTCCCGAAGGACTACGGGCTGTAGGTGGTGCCCGCAGAGCCGTTCATGCTCAGATATCGGCGACGCAACCGGAGCCTTCCGGATGGTCAGACAGTCTCTTGGTACGCCCAGAAAGCTTGGTGTGCCTGGGCTCCTGAAAGTACAGGCAGAATTGTCTCTGCCAGGCCAGGCTTCATTTGCCTTTGTCCTGCCTGGTGGACTGAACGATCCTGGAGGCGCAGCAGAAGAATGTTTGGTAATCTGCCAATAGGCAACTCAAAGTCCTTAGCATCATTGACCATATTGAGCGCAGCTGCCGAAAACGAACGCGACTCATTTCAGGAATTGGATACTGCCAGGCCCTCGGCAGCATGCGAGTCCACAAAGATACCTTACGATTCTTAACGTTCAGGCGTCGGTCGCATGGGCCTGCTACCTTCCACTCGATAAATTCAGGAGCTGCAACTTCACAACGTGACATTCCTCTCCGACTTCCTCCCACTGTTCCTGCAGCAGCTCCAGTCCCCAACCCTCGGATTCCTGATCGGGGGGATCATCGTCGCCGCCCTTGGCAGCCAACTGGCGATTCCAGATTCAATTTATAAATTCATCAGCTTCTTCCTGTTGATGAAGATCGGCTTGACTGGCGGCATCGCCATTCGCAATTCCAATCCCACCGAGATCTTTCTCCCGGCGCTTGCGGCCGTGGGGCTTGGCATTGCAATCGTGTTCATCGGTCGTTATACCCTCGGGAAACTGCCAGGCATCAGCGTGCCTGACGCCTTGGCCACCGGTGGTCTGTTCGGCGCGGTGAGTGGTTCCACTCTGGCGGCGGTCCTGCCGCAGCTGGATTCCGCCAAGATCCCCTATGAGGCCTGGACGGCGGCCCTCTACCCGTTCATGGACATCCCGGCGCTGGTGACGGCGATCGTGGTGGCCAGTGTTTACCTCAGCAAGAAGAACGGCAACGCCTCCGAAAAAGTCGAGATCTGGCCGATTATCAAAGAGAGCATGCAGAGCTCGGCGGTCACGTCGCTGCTTCTGGGTGTGGCCCTTGGCATTCTCACCAAGCCTGAGCCGGTCTATGAGAGCTTCTTCAACCCTCTGTTCCGCGGCTTCCTTGCGATTCTGATGATCATCATGGGCATGGAGGCCGCCCAGCGCATGAATGAGTTGCGCAAAGTGGCCCAGTGGTTTGCCATCTATGCCTTCTTTGCGCCCATCGTGCATGGCTTTCTGGCCTTCGGTCTTGGACTTGTCATTCACAAGCTCACCGGCTTCAGCATCGGTGGTGCGGTCGTGCTGGCGGTGATCGCCGCGTCGAGCTCGGACATCTCGGGCCCGCCGACGCTTCGCGCTGGCATTCCGTCGGCGAACCCTTCGGCTTACATCGGTGCTTCCACGGCCATCGGCACGCCAGTGGCGATCGCCATCTGCATCCCGCTGTTCATTGGGCTTGCCGAGATGATGGGATGATCATCGCTCGTTTAACTTTCCAATCCACAACCATTCGGAGGCTAAGGTCATGAGTCAACAGGTCTGGAAGCTTGTGATCGTTGCGGAGGAAATCCTCTCCAAGAAACTGATCAAGATCATCAAGGCGGCCGGTGCCACCGGATACACCGTGAATGCAGCGGGTGGGGAAGGTAGCCGCAATGTGCGCTCCACGGGAGAGCCCAGCGTGTCCCACACCCTCTCCAATGTGAAAATCGAAGTGCTCACCGGCACCCGCGAGCTGGCTGACGAAATCACCCGTGCGATCGAAGCCAAGTATTACGCAGACTTCTCGATCATCACTTACATCTACCAGGTGGAAGCTCTGCGCGATCATAAGTTCTGATCCACCAGGTTCCCTGCGTTCCTGCCGGGACACGGGTCAGGGCTGTTCAAGGGCGAGGGCTGCTGTGGAAACCTCCGGTTCCACGGCCCGCTCGGCTCTCGGATTGCCCTTGCCGTCCCGATCGATCACCGGCATCGATCACCACTGCTGATCGGATCGATCATCGTCTCCAGTGGTTTCTGGCGTATTCCAGGCAACCGGTCGCCTTGGATTCCTCTAAAACTGCAGCCACTCCTCTCCCCCTAGATGGATTTTTTGCCCACGCTGCTGATGGAAGTCGGCAGCCACCAGGTTGAAGTGACGGAAACCCTGATCGGGGTTGGTCGTTTTCTCGTGATTTTCGTGGCTGCCCGCTTCATGGCGGAGCTGATGGTGCGGCTGCAACTGCCCACCATCCTGGGCGAACTGGTGGCCGGGGTGGTGATCGGAGCCTCCGGCCTGCATTTGGTGGTGCCCCCAGAAACCCAGGCCCAGCTGAGCGGCGCCGTCCTCGGGCTGCTCAGCTCCCTGGGCGGGATGACGCCGGAGGCCGTCACTTCGCTCTACGGCGAGACATTTCCCAGTCTTCAGGTGGTCGCCGAGATCGGCCTGTTCGCCCTGCTCTTCCTGACGGGCCTCGAGAGCGAGCTCGATGAACTCGTGGCCGTCGGCGTCCAGGCCGGGACCGTGGCCTTCACCGGCGTGGTGCTGCCCTTCGCTGCCGGCACCGCCGGCCTCTACTACCTCTTCCACGTGCCGTTCATTCCGGCCGTCTTCGCCGGCGCCGCCATGACGGCCACCTCGATCGGCATCACAGCGAGCGTGTTCGGTGAGCTGCAGTGGCTGAAGCGCAAGGAGGGGCAGATCGTCATCGGTGCGGCCGTGCTCGACGACATCCTCGGCATCGTGATCCTGGCCGTGGTGGTGTCCCTGGCCGGTGGTGGTTCCTTCACCCTGGGGCCAATCCTGAAACTCTGTGCCGCAGCGGTCATCTTCGTGGCGGTCGCGCTCGTGCTCAGCCGCTATGCCGCCCCGGCCTTCGACTGGGTGGTGGACCGTCTCAAGGCCCCCGGTGATGTGGCCGTGGCCAGCTTCGTGGTGCTCACCCTTTCCTGCTTCGCGGCCCAGGCGATCGGCCTCGAGGCCGCCCTCGGGGCCTTCGCCGCGGGTCTGATCCTGAGCGCCTCCAAGCACACCCACGACATCGAAAGCGCGGTCAAACCGCTGGTGGCCCTGTTCGCCACGGTGTTCTTCGTGCTGATCGGCACCGGCATGGACCTCTCGGTGCTGAACCCCTTCGATCCCGCCAACCGCGAGGGTCTGGTGGTGGCCCTGTTCCTGCTGGTGGTTGCCGTGGCCGGCAAGGTGGCCGCAGGCTGGACCTACACCAGCAAAGACCCCACCAACCGCCTGGTGGTGGGTCTGGGGATGATGCCCCGCGGCGAAGTGGGACTGATCTTCCTGGGTCTTGGAACCCAGGCCGGCATCCTCACTCCTGCCCTCGAGGCCGCCATCCTGTTGATGGTGATCGGCACCACCTTCCTCGCCCCCGTCCTGCTGCGGCTGGTCATCGGTGGGCAGAAGGAGGCGTCACCTCAGCCCACCTGATCGGGTCCGCCCTCCCATCCGATTCGCCGCCCGGCCGGTACTCCCGGTATCCATCCCCCCCAGCTATGGGCGTCGCCGATCTGACCGGCTCCACCACCACCCTGGCCCCGGCATTCCCGGCCCTGCGCCGCGGCCGGCTCGAGACCCTGCAGGTGAACCTGGGCTACCGCTGCAACCAGAGCTGCAGTCACTGCCATGTCAACGCCGGCCCCAGCCGCACCGAGATGATGGATCCCCAGACCATCGCCCTGGTGCCGGCGGTGCTGCGGGCGCGGGCCATCGCCAGCCTCGATCTCACCGGTGGTGCGCCGGAGCTGCATCCCGGCTTTCGCGACCTGGTGCGCCAGGCCCGAGGGCTAGGAGTGGCGGTGATCGACCGCTGCAACCTCACCATCCTCAGTGAGCCCGGCCAGGAGGACCTGGCCGCTTTCCTGGCCCAGCAGGGGGTGAAGGTGGTGGCCTCCCTGCCCTGCTACAGCGCCGACAACGTTGACCGGCAGCGCGGCGATGGGGTGTTCGAGCGCAGCCTTTCTGGACTGCGCCAGCTCAACGCCCTCGGCTACGGCGACGCCGACTCAGGCCTGGAGCTGGATCTGGTGTACAACCCCCAGGGACCGCAACTGCCGCCCCCCCAGGCCGCCCTGGAGGCCGACTACCGGCGCGAGCTGGCCGATCGCTTCGGCCTCCGCTTCAACCGGCTGTTCACGATCACCAACATGCCCATCCAGCGCTTCGCGGCGGTGCTGCGCCAGCAGGGGCAGCTGGAGGGCTACATGGCCCTGCTGCGCCAGCACCACAACCCGGCCAACCTGGCCCAGGTGATGTGCCGCTCCACCCTCAGCGTCGACTGGCAGGGCTTCCTGTTCGACTGCGACTTCAACCAGATGCTCGCCCTGCCCATCGGCCAGGGCAGCCCCCGGGCCCACCTGCGGCAGCTGCTGGAGCAGGACCCCGATGGTGAGGAGATCGCTGTGGCCGATCACTGCTTCGGCTGCAGCGCCGGCGCCGGCTCCAGCTGTGGGGGGGCCCTGAGCTGAAGCCCCCTGGGCCGCCTGAGCGCCCCCTCGGCCTCGAATGGCCGCCATCGAACAACCGCTGCTGATGAGGATGAACAACCTGAGAACAACCCACGGCACCACCCGGGCTGACAAGCGACGGGTGCTCGTGGTCTGTACCGGCAACTCGGCGCGCAGCATCATGGCCGAAGCCCTCTTCCAGACCCTGGGCCAGGAGACGGTTGACGTCGTCAGCGCGGGCAGTGCGCCGACGGGACGGGTGCATCCGCTGGCCCTTGAGCAGATCAGCAGGCTCCCCGTGGACCCGTCCCGGTACTCCAGCAAGAGCCTGTCGGCGGCACTGGCAGCGGCCGCGGAACCCTTCGATCTGGTCATCACGGTGTGTGACCACGCGGCCGAGAGCTGCGGCACGTTCCCGGGAGACCCCGCCCGGGTGCATTGGGGCCTGCCCGATCCGGCCGCTCACCAGGACATCCAGGAGGCTCGTCGGGCCTTCTCGGCCTGCTTCGATGAACTGGCGCAGCGGATCAACGGCCTCCTGGTGGCACGGCCAGGCGGCCCTGGCGGTTGAGGTCCCAGTTGTAGGGGAGGTAGGAGAGGCGAAAATCGCCGCCCAGGATCAGCGCCCGCTCCTGGGCGGGGACGTAGCGGGCGACGAAGCGCAGCACGGCACTCTGCTTCTGGTGGCCCGGCACAGCCGCCGCCTGCGGATCGGCGCGCGGCCAGTCCTCGGCGAACCACTGAAAGATCTGGGAGATCTGCACCGTTCCGGCGGCCCGGTCGATCTTCAGTCCCACGGGGCTGGCCAGCCAGAGGGTCGACTGATCCTCCAGCTGCCGGTCGAGGGCAGGGCCCGTGAAGGCCTCGCGCCGCAGGGGCGGGCAGCTGATGGCGGCACACACCAGGGCCGCGTGGATGCGGGGCTCGTTGTACTCGCGCCGCAGGATCTCGTGCTCGATCGCATCGAGGGTGAGGCCACGGCCCATCAACTGGTGGCGGCGGAATTTCCACACGCCGGGGATGTCCTTGATGCTGGGCCGGATCGGATCCTTTTCGATGATCGCGCGCAGGGTGAAGCCGTTGTAGGCATTGATCAGGACGGCGATCTGCTCGGCCTCGGACCAGGAGGCGAAGCGCTCGGGCGCCAGATCGCCCAACGCCTTGAGGTAGCGATCAAGCTGGGCCGGATCCCGTTGCAGGGCGGCGTAATCCACCAGGCCCCGCCCATCCACCACCGTCTGCAGCACCGCGTTGAAGGGGGCTGGATCGAGGGGGGGCTGGGGGGCCACGGCCGCCAGCGAGGGGCGGCTGGCGTCGCCAGCCGTCAATGGCGTGGCCGGCCCGCGGCCGCAGCCCGTGGCAGTGATCAGCACCAGGCCGCAGACCAGGAGCAACGGGGTGCGGGAACGGACGGGAACCATGGCAGGGCGAAAGCAGACACGCTGTCTACCGGCGAGCGGGCGATTCGGTTCGACCGCGGGCGCTCAGCAGCAGCCCCAGCAGCAGGGGCAGCCACAGCAGCAGCCGTTCCGGGGTCGTGAGCTGCCAGTCGGGCAGCCGCGAGGGCAGCACGAAATACACAAAGGCGGAGAGGCTCACCAGCCGCGCCCCCCAGTTCTGGCCGGGCACGGCGAAGGGCATCAGCCAGATGAAGTACCAGGCGTGAACCACCGGGGAGAGCAGCAGCACCACCACCAGATAGCGCCAGGCGAAAACGCCCAGCCTGGCGCTGGTGGGGAGCAGCACCACCAGCGCCATAAGCAGCAGCAGCCCATGCACGGCATTGGTCTGCAGGGTCCAGGGCCAGAGCTGGCCGATCCAATGCGGCAGCCACTCGGCGCTGCGGCCGTGGCGGATGAAGGTGGAGCCGGTGGGCAGCAGCGGGCAGCTGCGCAGGCCGCAGAACAGGGAGGCCCCCAATAGCAACGGTGCCAGCCCCAGCAGCATCGTGCTGAGCACCGGTGCCGGGCGCCGGAACTGGCGCCAGCGGCTCCAGGCCCGCTGCAGCAGCAGCGGCAGGGTGATCCATTTCAGGGCCACGCTCAGCCCCAGCAACAGGTCGACCCAGGCCTGGGGGCGGGGACCCTGGGGCCGGGGATCCCGCTCGGCCAGCAGCCAGGCGGCCACCAGCGGCAACAGGAACCAGCTGTCGTAGTGCCCGCCGCCGCTGATGCCGTAGATGACCAGCGGATTCCAGGCGTAGAGCGTTGTGCGTGCCGCGCCGAAACGGACCGCCAACAGCGCACAGATCGCCAGGTCGGCGGCGGTGAACGAGAGCTTGAACAGCAGCGCCTGCTGGGCCACCGCGGCATGCAGCTTGAACAGCAGCTGCGTCAGGGGCGGGTAGATGGCGGTGGTGTCGGGGTGGTTGATCAGCGCCCACCAGGGCGTGCGCAACCCCTCCAGCACCGTGGCGTCCGGTGCCAGCCGGTAAGGATTGAACCCCTGCAGCTGGATCCCTCCCTCCCAGAGGTACCGCCAGATGTCATCACCGGGCTCCATGGCCAGCAGGGCCAGCCGCGTCAGCACCGCCACGGCCCAGAACAGGGCGCGGGGGATTGTGGGCAGCGACCAGGACAGAGCGAAACCCAGCCCCATCACCCCGGCCGCCAGCCAGAACGGCAGCAGATGGGCGGCCTCGAACAGGTCGCCATGGGGCCGCATCAGCAGCGCCCCGACGATCAGCAGCAGGGCACTGGCCGGCAGCTGCAGGCGCCCCAGCCCCAACCGGCCCAGCGTGAACAGGATCACGCTGCCGGCCCGGAGGCTCGCTCCCGGGCGCCCCGAAATCTTCGAGTCGCCCGCCAGGCGCGGGCGGTGGGCGATGGGAACCTCACGGATGCGCAGGCCCAGCTCGACCGCCCGCACCTGCATCTCCAGGGTCCAGCCGTAGCCCCGGTCGGCCATGGCCATGGCATCGAAGGCCTCGCGCCGCACCAGGCGCAGCGGACCCATGTCGCGGTAGCCGAAGCCCCAGCCCAGGGCGATCAGCGTGGTGGCCAGCCGGTTGCCCCCCTGCTGCAGGGGCGTGAGCGAGGCGCGCCCCGCGGCCGTGGCGGTGCGATCGCCCAGGATCAGGTCGTGGTCGGGTAGGAGCTCCAGGAAGCGGGGCAGCTCCTCGATCGGATCGCCGCCGTCGCCATCGCAGAACATCAGCCACTGCACCGCGGGGTCGAGGTTGAGGCAGCCGGCCCAGCAGGCCCGGCCGTAGCCGGGACGGGGTTCGCTCATCACCTCCGCCCCCAGCTGCCGGGCGATGGCCACACTGCCATCGCTGCTGCCGTTGTCGACGACCCGGATGCGGCGCAGCCCCTGGGCCTGCAGCTGGCCGATCACATGGGCCAAGGTGCTCTCCTCATTGCGCACCGGGATCACCACCTGAATGGCCTCCAGAGTCATGGGCGAACGCACAGCGCAACGGCCCCCTCAGCCTGCCGGGCAATCCGCCGCGGGGCTTCGCCGGTAGCTGTTCAGACGTGCCTGTTGCATGCCCCAACCCCCCTCGCCTTCCCGCTGGCGCCAGCTGCTGCTGCTCACCGCCATCGCCCTGGTGTTGGCCCTGTTCTTCGGGCTCGGCCTGCACCGCCAGCTCACCCTGGAGGCCCTGCAGCGGGCCCATGGCGCCCTGCTGGAGCGGCGCCAGCAGTCGCCCCTGCAGGTGGGGGCCGCCTACCTGGTGATCTACGTGCTGGTGGCGGCCCTGTCGCTGCCGGGGGCCGCGGTGCTCACCCTGGCCGGCGGAGCCATCTTCGGGGTGGGGCTGGGCACCCTGCTGGTGTCGTTCGCCTCCAGCATCGGCGCTCTGCTGGCCTTCCAGGTGGCCCGCACCCTGCTGCGGGAAACGGTGCGGCGACGCTTCGCCCGCCAGCTGGCGCCGATCGAGGCGGGGGTCGCGCGCGATGGGGTGCTCTATCTGCTCAGCCTGCGGCTGGCGCCGGTGTTCCCCTTTTTTCTGGTGAACCTGCTGATGGCGCTGACGCCGATGCGGGCCGCCAGCTTCTACCTCACCAGCCAGATCGGCATGCTGCCCGGCACGTTCGTGTACGTGAACGCCGGCACCCAGCTGGCCCAGCTGCGTGGGATCGGCGGCATCCTCAGCCCGCCGCTGCTGGGGTCCCTGCTGCTGCTGGCCCTGTTCCCCTGGCTGGCCAAGGCGGCCATGGGCCGCTGGCAGACCTGGCGGCTCTACAGCCCCTGGCAACGGCCACGCCGATTCGATCGCAACCTGATCGTGATCGGCGCCGGCGCGGCGGGGCTGGTGACCTCCTACATCGCCGCCACGGTGAAGGCGAGGGTGACGCTGGTGGAGCGTGGCGCCATGGGCGGTGACTGCCTCAACACCGGCTGTGTGCCCAGCAAGGCGCTGATCAGCTCGGCCCGGCTGGCGGCGCGCCTGCGACGGGCCGACCGCTACGGACTCGAACCGATGGAACCGCGGCTGAGCGTGGGTCAGGTGTTGGCGCGGGTGGCCGCCAAGGTGGCGGCCGTGGCCCCCCACGACAGCGTCGAGCGTTACGAGGCCCTGGGGGTGGAGGTGCTGCGCGGCCAGGCCCGTCTGCTCGATCCCTGGACCGTGGCGATCCGGGGTCAGGCTGGCGCCGAGCGGCGGCTGACGGCCCGCGCCATCGTGCTCGCCACCGGCGCCGAGCCGGTGCTGCCCGACTGGCCCGGGAGCGAGGCCGTGCCCCTGCTGACCAGTGAAACCGTGTGGGGCTGGCTGGCCCACTGCCCGCAGGAGCGGCCGCGGCTGGCGGTGCTGGGGGGCGGGCCGATCGCCTGCGAACTGGCCCAGGCCCTGGCCCAGCTGGGCCTGCCGATCACCCAGATCCAGCGCAGCGACCGCCTGCTGAGCAAGGAGGACGCCGATGTCGCCGCCGAGGTGCAGCGGGGCCTGGAGGCCGACGGCGTCCGACTGCGCCTGGGCACCCAGGTGCTCGGCTTCGAGCCGGATCCCGCTCCCGGCGGGGGGGTGACGGTGCTGGTGCAGCAAGGGGAGCGGCAGGAGCGGATCGCCTGCGATGCCGTGCTCTGCGCCCTGGGCCGGCGCGCCCGGTTGCAGGGCTATGGCCTCGAGGAACTGGGCATTCCCACCGGCGCCACGATCACCACCAACGCCCTTCTGCAGACGAACTACCCGAACATCTACGCCGCCGGTGATGTGGCCGGGCCGTTCCAGTTCACCCACACCGCGGCCCACCAGGCCTGGTACGCCGCGGTGAACGCCCTGTTCGGCCAGCTGCGCTCCTTCAAGGTCGACAACCGCGTGATCCCGCGCACCACGTTCACCGAACCGGAGGTGGCCACGGTGGGGCTCACCGAAGCCGATGCGGCAACGCAGGGGGTCGCGGTGGAGGTGACGCGATTCCCCCTGCACGAACTCGATCGCGCCATCGTCGAGAGCGCCGAACAGGGGTTCGTGAAAGTGCTCACATCACCCGGCAGCGACCGGATCCTCGGCGCCACGATCGTGGGCGAGCACGCCGGCGAACTGCTGGCCGAAATCGTGCTGGCCATGAAATGGGGCCTGGGATTGGGCAAGATCTTCGGGACGATCCACGCCTACCCCACCCTGGCCGAGGCCAACAAGTACACCGCCGGTGTCTGGAAGAAGCAGCGGGTGCCCCAGCACCTGCTGCCCTGGCTACGCCGGTACCACGCCTGGCGGCGCCAAGGCTGAGCCCCACTGCACAGAAACACCCGCACACCGCCCCCGCCCATCGCCCCCGCCCCGACGACCCTCACCATGACCAGCGCCACCGACCTCCACCGCAGCGTTCAGGAGTACTACGGCTCCACCCTCAACAGCAGTGCCGACCTGCGCACCAACGCCTGCTGTGATGCCAGCAGCGTGCCCGCGCCCCTGCGCCCCCTGCTGGCCCGCCTGCACCCCGAGGTGCTGAGCCGCTACTACGGCTGCGGCCTGGTGGTGCCGCCACTGGTGGAGGGCCTGCGGGTGCTCGATCTGGGCTGCGGCAGTGGCCGCGATGTGTATCTGCTGGCCCAGCTGGTGGGGGCCAGCGGCGAGGTGGTGGGCGTCGACATGACGCCGGAGCAGCTGGAGGTGGCCCGGCGCCACAGCCAGCACCACGCCGAGACGTTCGGCTACGCCAATGTGCGCTTCCTGGAGGGCCGCATCGAGCAGCTCGATCAGCTCCCCCTGGAGCCCGGCAGCTTCGATCTGGTGATCTCCAACTGCGTGGTCAACCTCTCGCCCGACAAGCTGGCGGTGCTGGACGGGGTGCGGCGGCTGCTCAAGCCCGGTGGCGAGTTCTTCTTCGCCGATGTCTACGCCGACCGGCGCGTGCCCGAAGCCCTGCGCCACGACCCGGTGCTGCACGGCGAATGCCTCAGCGGCGCCCTCTACTGGAACGACTTCCTGCGGCTGGCGCGGCGCGCCGGCTTCGCCGATCCGCGCCTGGTGAGCGACCGGCCCCTGGAGATCACCGACCCGGAGCTGGCCGCACGCACCGGAGCGATCCGTTTCTTCTCCGCCACCTACCGGCTGTTCCAGATCGAGGCCCTGGAGGACGCCTGCGAGGACCACGGCCAGGCGGTGATCTATCGGGGCAGCATCGCCGGCCACCCCGACGCCCTGCCCTTCGACAAGCACCACCACATCCAGACAGGCCGGGTGTTTCCGGTCTGTGGCAACACCTTCCGCATGCTGGCCGAAAGCCGGTTGGCGCCCCACTTCGACTTCATCGGCGATTTCAGCCGCCACTACGGGCTGTTCGAGGGCTGCGGCAGCGCCATCCCCTTCGATGCCGCGCTCGCCCCTAGCGCCGACGGGCCCGCGCCCCAGCCGGCTGCTGCCGCCACCAGCGGCTCCTGCTGCTGAGGCGACGGCGCTGACCCAGCCGGGCTCTCAAGGGCCGTGGCAGCCGGGGGATCGGATCGCCGTCCTGGAGCAGATGCAGCCAGCTGCTGACCTCCAGGCCCACGAAGGCCGTCAGAAGCAGGGGCCTCTGGGCGCGCCACAACTCCTGTCCCCGCTGCAGCAAATCTCCAGGCGACGGGGCGCCCAGGGGCCCAAGGGCGGCGCAGGCGACGAGCACCAGCAGGGCCAGCCACAGCAACCGCAGGCTGGTGCCGAGCAGGGGGCTGTGGGAGAACAGGGAGCGGTGGCTGAGCAACCGCCGGTAGGGCCACCACAGCAGCCGCAGGGGGCCCCAGCGGCGGGTGGCGTTGGAGCGGGTGTCGAGGTCGGGGGAGAGCCAGAGGCCGCCCACCAGGAAGGCGCCGGCGGCGACGGCCACCCCCGCCGGCCCCAGGGCCGGCCACCAGAGCAGCCCGAACGGCAGGGCCAGTCGTCGGGTGGCGCGATCGTGGCTGCGGCCGCTGGCCATGGCCGGAGTTCGGACGCTGCCGGCAACGTACCGGCCAACGGTCCGCAGCGCCCCTTCCGCCACAATGGCCCCAACGCCCGATTAGCTCAGCGGTAGAGCGCCTGCCTTACAAGCAGGATGTCGCTGGTTCGAAACCGGCATCGGGCATCGGGGCAAGCCTGCTAAAGGAAAGGCCGGCTTGCTTTAATACGCCAGGCGCTTATTCAAGGTTGGGGCGCCTCCTGCGATGCAACGGGACGCCACGGGCCACTACGCCATCACCAGCACCGCCGGGGAGCCCGTCAGAGCCTTCGTCCCGGATCCTCTGCCACCCAATCCCCCACTCGACCTGGTCGGACTCGGTCAGACCCTGATGGATCGCGCCCTCCTGGCCTGTGGGCGCCTCGATGGCGTATCGAGTCTGCTTCCCGATCCCGACCTGTTTCTGTACGCCTACGTGCGCCGGGAGGCCCTCCTTTCGTCCCAGATCGAGGGAACCCAGTCGTCCCTGTCAGACCTCCTGTTGTTCGAGCTTGAAGAGGCTCCTGGGGTTCCCTTTGGGGATGTCGTGGAGGTGTCGAGCTACGTGGCGGCGCTCGAGCACGGCCTGGCCCGGCTGGCCAGCGGTTTCCCGCTCTCCTCCCGGCTGCTGAAGGAGATTCACGCCGTGCTGCTGGCCCGCGGACGCGGCGCCGATCGGCTGCCGGGGGAGTTCCGGCGCAGCCAGAACTGGATCGGCGGCACCCGCCCCGGCAACGCCCGCTTCGTGCCGCCCCCCCCGGAGTTGGTGGCCGATGGCATGGCCGAGCTGGAGCGGTTCATCCATGCCGACGACGACCTCCCCCTGCTGGTGAAGGCCGCTCTGGCCCACGTCCAGTTCGAGACGATCCACCCCTTTCTGGATGGCAATGGCCGCCTGGGCCGGCTGCTGATCGTGCTGATGCTGGTGGACGGCGGCGTCCTCAGTCAGCCGCTGCTC
>JBBQIH010000022.1:0-14236 GCA_038324725.1 Cyanobacteriota bacterium
CTGCCACCGCTGTTCAACCGCCTGCCCGGGGCGGTCCAGCGCCGCCGCGCCGTGGTGGTGACGGTGGCGGCGCTGCTCACCCTGCTGCTGCGGTCGCTGTGGCCCCTGCGGCTGCTGCCGGGCTGGTGCGTGGGCCTGCTGCTGCTCTGGGCCACGCTGGAATTGCTGCGCTGGCGCTGGTGGCCGCCCCGCTGGCGCTGAGGCCCCCAGCCGGGAGCGGCCGGGGACGGCGCGTAGCCTGCTCTCCAGTGATGGCAACGGCATGGCCGCAGCGGCTTCGCATCCGGCGGTTTCCCCCCTCGGGGCGCCCCTGGAGGAGGGCTTGGCCCGCTTCGGCACCGATGGGATCCGCGGCCGCGTCGGCACCAGCGTCACCCCGGCCCTGGCCCTGCAGGTGGGTTACTGGACCGGGGTGGTGCTCCAGGCCGAGGGGCCGGTGGTGATCGGCACCGACTCACGCCGCAGCGGGCCGATGCTGGTGGCGGCCCTCAGTGCCGGCTTGATGGCCGCCGGGCGGGAGGTGTGGCAGCTGGGGCTGTGCCCCACGCCGGCGGTGCCGGGCACGATCCGGCGCCAGGGCGCCGCCGGCGGGCTGATGGTGTCGGCCAGCCACAACCCACCCCACGACAACGGCCTCAAAGTGTTCGGTGCCACCGGCGCCAAGCTCGTGGCCGCGCGCCAGCAGGCGATCGAGGCGGGGCTCCAGGGCCGCACCGCCCCGCCGCCGCTCCAGGGCAGCGGTCGGCTGGTGCTGCGCCCCGACCTGCTGGCGGCCTATGCCGATTCCCTGCGGGCCAGCGCCGCCGGCCAGCGACTTGACGGCTGCCGCATCGTGCTCGACCTCTGCTGGGGATCGGCCACCGCCTGCGGCGAGGAGCTGTTCCGCTCCCTCGGCGCGGACGTGTTGGTGCTGCACGGCGAGCCGGATGGCGAGCGCATCAACCAGGGCTGCGGCAGCACCCACCTGGAGCCCCTGAGGCAGGCGGTGCTACAGAGCGGCGCCGACATGGGCTTCGCCTTCGACGGCGATGCCGACCGGATGCTGGCGGTGGACGGCCGCGGCCGGGTGGTGGATGGCGACCACACCCTCTACCTGTGGGGTTCGGCCCTGCGCCGCGAGGGGCAGCTGCCGGGCGACCGGCTGGTGGCCACGGTGATGTCGAACCTGGGCTTCGAGCGGGCCTGGCAGGCCAGCGGCGGGGTGCTGGAGCGCACCGATGTGGGCGACCAGCACGTGCACGCCGCCATGGAGGCCCTGGGGGCCGGCCTGGGCGGTGAGCAGTCGGGCCACATCCTCTCGGCGCGCCATGGCATGAGCGGCGACGGCCTGCTCAGCGCCCTGCAGGTGGCCACCCTGATCCATGGCGGTGGCCTGAAGCTGGCCGAATGGATGGACGGCAGCTTCCGCCCCTATCCCCAGAGGTTGGTGAACGTGACCGTGCCCGACCGGCAGCGGCGCCAGCAGTGGCAGCAGTGCGAACCCCTGCGGCGGTTGGTGGCCGAGGCGGAGGCGGCCATGGCGGGCCACGGCCGGGTGCTGGTGCGGGCCAGCGGCACCGAACCCCTGCTGCGGGTGATGGTGGAAGCCGCCGAGCAGAGCCAGGTGGACCACTGGACCGACCGCCTGGCGGCCGAGGCGAAGCGGCACCTCAACGAGGTCTGAGCCTGCCCCTGCGCCTCAGACCACGCCGTTGGCGCGGAACCAGGACTGCATCTGCGTCCAGCCGGCGGCCGCAGCGGCGGCGCGGTAGGTGGGCCGGTAGTCGGCGTGGAAGCCGTGGGGGGCGCCTGGGAACACCTCGATCCGGCTGGGGCTGCCGGCCGCCTTCAGGGCTGCTTGCATCTGCTGCACCGACTCGTTCGGAATGCCGTCGTCCTGGCCGGCATAGAGCCCCAGCACCGGAGCCTTGAGCTTGGACACCACGTCGATCGGGAACAGGGGTTGCCGCTCGCTGGCCGTGCCCACCAGGCGGCCGTACCAGGCCACCCCGGCCTTCAGCTTCGGGTTGTGGGCGGCATACAGCCAGGTGATCCGCCCGCCCCAGCAGAAGCCGGTGACGCCCAACCGCGACCCGTCGCCGCCGCCGCTGGCGGCCGCCCAGGCGGCGGTGGCATCCAGATCGGCCATCACCTGGGCATCCGGCACCGTCGCCACCAGCGGCAGGATCGCGGCGATGTCGGGCAGCACAGTCACATCGCCCTGGCGATCGAACAGGCTCGGAGCGATGGCCAGGTAGCCCAGCTGGGCCAGGCGACGGCAGACATCCTGGATGTAGGTGTGGACGCCGAAGATCTCCTGCACCACCAGCACCACCGGGAAGGACGAGCCCTTGGCTGGGCGAGCCACGTAGGCCTTGATGGCGCCATCCGCCGCCGGTACCGACACCCAGCCGGCCGTGAGCCCCTGGGTGGGGGTGGTGACCGTGGACGCCGCCACCGGCCGCACCGCCAGGGCGAAACCGGCGGCCGCGCTTCCCAGCAACAGCTCCCGGCGGCCGAGGCGGAGAACCGTGCCGGGAAGGGAGGAGAACGGAGCCATGGGCTTGTGCCGGGCCCCTCAGCCTAGAAACGGGATCCTTCAGGGCCAGCCCTGCAGCCGCTGCACCAGCCGCCCCAGCAGTTCCCGACGGGCTTCGCCCTGCTGGCCCGCCTCGGTGATCAGCAGGGCTTTCACCTGGAAGTCGTCCGCCGTCATGGCTTCAATGCCCAGCAGGCGCGGTGGCTCCAGCAGCAGCGGGGCCCAGTGCGGATCGCTGCCGAAGGCGGCCAGTTCCTCGCCGATCAGGCCCAGGGCGCCGGCCAGATCGCTGATGTTGCGCGGCAGCAGCAGCGTCACCTCCGCCCCCGAACGCAGCTTGGTGTGGTTCACCACCTGCTCGCAGTGGCTGTTGGGCACCACCACCACCCGCTGATCGGCGCAGCGCAGTTCCGTGCTCAGCACCCCCACATCCACCACCGCTCCGGAGCGACCCCCGATCTCGACCACATCGCCGATGGCGTAGCGGTCGTCGAGCAGCAGCACCAGGCCGGCGACGAAATCCCGCAGCAATCCCTGGAACACCAGCGCCAGGGCACCGAGCACGGCCCCACTGGCCAGGACCGCATTGCTGGAGAGGTCCCGCAGCACGGGGATCCCGAGCACCGTCCAGATCGCGAACAGCAGCAGGCAGGCCAGGTTCACCAGCCGGCGCAGCACCCGCAACAGGCTCAGGTAGCGCTGCCGGCGTCGGGCCCGGTGGTCGGCGTTCACGGCCAGAGGGCTGGCCCACTGGGTCAGCAGCAGCCCCACCAGGCCCCGAACCACCACGGCCACGGCCAGCAGCACCAGCGCTTTCATCAGCACCACCAGCGGCTGCAGCAGCACATCGATGGCGGCCGGGATCTGGCCGGGCCAGGCCAGCAGCAGCACGGCGCCCATCGCCACCCCCAGCAGGATCACCAGCCCCGCCAGCAGCCGACTGGCGGTGTGGGTGAACTGGAGCAGCAGGGGATCGAAGCGCCCCGGCCGCTCGGCGCGCCGCCGTTGCAGGCGGGGCAGGGAGCGCTGGCTGAAGCGCCACAACGCCAGCACCAGGGCCATCAGCAGGGCCAGGCCGGCCAGGGACACCAGGGCGATCTGCAGGCGCCTGTTGATCTGCTCCTGTCCGAACACGCTGCGGGCGCTGCGCAGGCGACGTTCCAGCAGGCCGCGCCACTGTTCGGCCAGCGCATCGGCCGGCAGGCCGTTGAACACGGCGTCCTGCTCGGTGACCGTGAGCAGGGGGAAGGGGCTGGCGCGGCCTGGCACCAGGGCCGCCAGCTGCCGGTCTCCGCCTGGCTGGCGCAGCAGCACCACGCGCAGGGCCTCCGGTGCCCCCTGCAGGCCCAGATGGTTGGGGTCACAGGCGGCCTTCGTCCCCTTGAGGCTGAGGCGATCCAGCAGCGCCTCACCGACCCGCTCCCCCGCGGTGCAGGGATTGCGGGGTTCGTACAGCTGGTTCAGGTTGCCCTCGATCACCCGGGCCCGCTCGCTGGCCTCCGGGCCGCTGTCGCCGCCGGCGTCCAGCGCCGGCGAGGCCACCGTGATCGCCGGCACCCCCAGGATCCGCACCGTGCCGAGGCGAAAGCTGCCGGCGCTGACCGGGTCCGCCGTGGCGGGGGGCTCGGCGGCGGCTGTCGCTGCTGCCGTGGGGTGGGGCTGGAGCGCCGCCATGGCGATGGTCAGAGCCAGGCCCAGGGCCAGAAGCAGGGCCAGGGCCGCTCGCCGCAGGCGCGGCAGCCGTCTGGCCACCGCTGCAGCAACGGCATGGGGTGTCTGGCTGATCATGGCGGCCCGTCGGAACGGCGGCAGGGCTCGGCAGGCATACCATCGGCTCCCGTGACGACCTTCGGCACCGTGCAGGTCCTGCTGCTCGATCTGGTCGTCATCTTCGGGCTTTCCGTGCTGGCGGCAATCCTGTGCCACCGGCTGCGGATTCCCACCTCGATCGGGCTGCTGCTGGCCGGGGTGCTGGCGGGGCCCGATGCCTTCGCCCTGGTGCGGGGCCCCCACGACATCGAACTGCTGGCGGAAGTCGGCGTGGTGCTGCTGCTGTTCGTGGTGGGCCTGGAGATCTCCGTGGCCGACGTGACCCGCCTGCGGCGGGAATTCATCATCGGCGGCTCACTTCAGTTCTTCGGCACCGCCGCCGTGGTCGCCCTGGCGGTGCTGCCGATGGGGATGAACCTTCCCCAGGCCGGCTATCTCGGCTGTGTGGTGGCGCTCTCCAGCACGGCCGTGGTGCTGCGCCTGCTGCAGGAGCGCGCCGAGATCGAGACCCCCCATGGCCGCGCCATTCTCTCCACCCTCATCTATCAGGACATCGCCGTGGTGCCGGTGATGCTCACCGCACCCCTGCTGGCCGGTCTTGGTGAGGGTTCCTTGTTGCCGGCGCTCACGGGACTGGCGCTCAAGGTGCTGGTGGTGGCGGCCCTGGCGGTGGTGGCCTACCGCTGGATCGTGCCCTGGGTGCTGGAGCGGATCATCCGCACACGCAGTTCAGAGGCCTTTCTGCTGGGGGTCTTCATGCTCTGTGTGGGCATCGCCCTAATCACCCAGTCGCTGGGCCTGTCCTTGGCTCTCGGCGCGTTCCTGGCTGGTTTCATCCTGTCGGAATCGCGGTATTCCCACCAGGCGGTGGCGGTGATGCTGCCGTTCCGGGACGTGCTGATGAGCCTGTTTTTCGTGTCGGTGGGGTTGCTGCTCGACATCCCGTTCCTGCTGGCCCATCCGGCTCGCATCGCCCTGCTCACCCTGGCCGTGCTCCTGATCAAGCCCCTGATCGCGGCGGCGGCCGCCCTGGTCACCGGGTTGCCGTTGCGCAGTGCGGTGCTGACCGGCCTGCCCCTGGGCCAGGTGGGTGAGTTCTCCCTGGTGGCCACCAAGGCGGCGGTGGCGGTGGGGCTGCTGACGCCGGAGGTGTTCCAGCTGCTGCTCGATGTGGCGGTGCTCAGCATGATGGCCACACCTGTGTTGGTGGTGGCGTCGTCCCCCCTGGCCGACCAGCTGTGCCGTACCCGCCTGATCCATCTCCAGTCCCAGGCAGTGGGCCCTTCGGCAACGCGGGGGCTGCAGGAGGCGCTGCCCTGCAGCGGCCATGTGCTGATCATCGGTTTCGGCGTCACCGGGCGCAATGTGGCCCGTTGCGCCCGCCGTTGCTCGGTGCCCTACGCGGTGGTGGAGCTGAACGGCGCCATCGTGGCCCAGGCGCTTGAGGAGGGTGAGCCGATCCGCTACGGCGATGCCACCCACGCCCCGATTCTGGAGCTGGTCCATGCCGAGGGGGCCCGCGCGATCGTGGTTGTCATCGACGATCCCGGGGCCGCCGGCCGCATCGTGGAGATCGGACGGCGGGTGGCCCCGGAGGCCTACATCCTGGTGCGCAGCCGTTACCTCCGGGAGGTGGAGCCGCTGATGGCCCTGGGGGCCGATGAGGTGATCGCCGACGAGCTGGAGGTGTCGATCGAGGTGTTCTCGCGGGTGATGGCGCGGATGCTGGTGCCCCGCGAGGACATCCAGCGACTGATCAGCGATGTGCGCGGCCATTGGCGCGACATGGCCCGCACCCTGGCGGCCTCCGCCACCTCAGTGGCGGACTTGAAAGCGGCGTTGCCCCATCTGGCCACCCACACCCTGCGCCTGCAGCCCCAGGCGCCCCTGGTGGGCACCACCATCGCCTCCTGCGGCCTGCGGTTGCAGCATGGCGTCACCGTGCTGGCGGTGACACGGGCCGATGGCGAGACGATTGCCGATCCCCGCGGCGCCACGCCGTTGCAGGCGGGGGACATCCTGTTCGTGATCGGACCGGAGGGCTGGGATCCGCACGTGGTGAGTTGACCCCCGCTCTCCCGCTGCGGCCGCCTTGGTACTTGCGCAGGGGCGAGGCTGCGGCAATGGCTCATCGTGGACCAGGAACTTCGCACCATATCCACCTCCACCATGAAGGCAGCCCCCGCGAAGGATCTCGTCGATCGTTGGTGGATCGGGCTCTGGCTCTCCTATGGCCTGATCGCCCTGGGCATCGCCGTGCAGGTGTTCTGGCTTTCACCCCAGCCCTGGCCGGGCTCCTTGAACGGGCCGGTCCGGTTCCTGTTCGACTCCCATGACATCGGCGTCTATTTCCGCTCCTCCGCCTGGGCCGTGGGTGGCGGGACGCTCTATCGCGATGTCCCCTCCGAATACCCCCTGGCGGCCAACCTGATCTTCGGCTCCATCCGTTTTCTGGCCAGTCTGGTGACGGCGCCGGATCGCCAGGAGTGGGGCTTCACCTTGATCTGGATTCTGTGCGGGTTGGCGGTGCTGGCCGGTTGTCTTCGCCTGGCGATCCGGGAATCAAGGCACGGTGTTCCCCTGATCTGGCTGTTGCCGGCTGTCGTCTACTTTGCGGCACTTCGCTTCGACATCTACCCGGCTTTCGCGCTGCTGCTGGCGATCGCGGCGATGCGGCGTCAGCGTGTGTTCTGTTCGGCGGGCTGGCTCGGTATGGCCATCGCTCTGAAGGGTTTTGCGCTGTTCCTCGTGCCCTGTATGGCCGTGTATGTGTTCCACCTTGCTGGTATCAGAAAGGCCCTGATCTTCTCAGTGGTAAGCCTGGCGCCCCATACCACGATGACACTCGTCACCCTGCTGTTTTCGGGCTTCGATGGTCTGCTGACGTCCTATCTGTTCCACGCCAAGCGTTCCTTCAATGGGGAAAGCCTTTGGGATGGGCTGTATCTCCGCTTTCTGGTTCGCTGGTTTCCTGGCCTGCCGGCCCTTCTGACCCTCGGCTTCTCGCTCGGGGCGGCCTGTCTGAGGCCCAGATCGTTCGATCGCCTGATCGATGCCTGCCTCGTTGCGGTCGTGGGATTCACCGTGAGCACCGTCTTCTACTCGCCCCAGTTCTGCCTCTGGATCCTGGCCATCGCCTCGTTTTCGGAGCGACAGCGGTTGCTCTTTGTGGTGTTCGGGCTGTGTCTGGTGACGTATCTCTATTTCCCTGTCGCTTATGACATCGCCTGGAACGGGGGCATCAGCATCCCGCTGCGGATCGCCGTGACGATCGTCACCCTGTTGCGGCTTCTGGTGATCGCCACGGCGCTCAGGACCCCGTCCGCGGTGCCTTCGTCTTCCTGAGTCAAGGCCACGCCTCAGCGATCGGCCTGGCGCGCCATCGCGAACCCATTCGGAAGCATCGGATCCAGGCGGAGGCTTCTAAGGCTCAAGCTTGGGCTGCAGCATCCTGCGCAGATCAATGGGGCTCAACGATCGCGTCCCGACAGAAGCGTTGGCGTCCCCGTCAGTGCGGCAGAAGAGTCGGGGCCGCTGGCCGGCTATCCGTCGCCCGGCGGGTGAGTTTGCCGTCGTGTCCCTCGAGGCGGAGAGGGCAGATTGAGACGATCTAGAGGCCCAAGTCCATGGCACGACTCGTTGAGACCGTCAGGCAATGGCTGGCGCGGCGCCTGCGGGCGGCGGCCGCCGCCCTGTGGCAGGAGCCACCGCCGCCCCCGCTGGCCGTGAGCAGCCCGCCCCTGGCCCCGGCGCCGGTCCGTCCGCCCGCTCCACCAGCTCCACCGGTCGATCGGGTAGCCGCGCTCTGCCCCGGGGTGCGGGAACCGCTGTCGGTGCAGGCCGCCGTGCTCAGCCGCGACATGACCGTGCTCAAGCGGGAAGCCGCCGACTCCCTGGCGGCCCTGGGCGCCGCCCATGCCCTGATCAGCTCCGCCCGGCTGGCCCAGGTGCAGGAGCTGCGACCCCGTGTCATCGAAGGCCAGGCCTCGGGGGAGTCCCTGATGGCGCTCGCCGCCGAGTTCCAGGGCTGGCAAGGCGACCAGGTGCGGATCTTCGATGCCCTGGCGCTGGTGATGCGGATGGGGGTGCCCAGGGGTCTGGTGCTCGACCAACTGGATCCAGGCCTGCAGGAGCAGGCCCGCTCCCACCTGGAGGCCCTGTCCCTGGAGTATCAGCGCCGCCTGCTGGCGCAGCAGTTCCACCCGTCCGTCTGATGGTGCCCGCGGCCTGGGGTCGTCGGCTTCTTGAAGCAACGGCTACCATCCCGCTCCTTGACCCGGCCGTCCTCCGCGTCGCTGTGCCCCATGGAAGCCTTTCGCCTGCTCGAGCTCCTGATTCTGGTGGCCGTGTTGGTGGGGTTCGTCGGGCTGCTGCTGCGCCGCAACCTGTTCCTCAAGGTGCTGGCGATGGACGTGATCGGCTCGGCCGTGGTCGCTCTGTTCGTGCTCGTGGCGGCGCGCTCCGGCTTGCAGAGCCCGATCCTGGCGGCCCCTGTCGCCGCTGAGTCGGCCATGGCCACCCTGCCTCTGGCCGACCCGATCCCGCAGGCTGTGATTCTGACGGCGATCGTGATCGGCCTCTCCATCCAGGCCCTGCTGCTGGTGGTGATCACCCGCCTGTCCCGCGTGGATCCCAGCCTCGACCTGGGCAGCTTCGAGATGGGCAGCTTTGAAACGCGAGGCCGGCGCTGATGCCGCCCCTCTCCAGCGAGAGCCTTCTCATCGGCTGGCTGCTGCTGCCCTTCTCGGCGGCCTTCCTGGCAGCCCTGGTGCCCCCCCTGGCCCGCTGGCTGGCCCTGGCCTGTTGCCTGGCCACCGCCGCCGTGGCCGCCGCGATCCAGGCCGGTGCTCTGCCGGCGAGCCTCCATCTGCTGGGCCCCTATGGCGTGGTGCTTCAACCTGACGCGCTGGCGGCGCCGTTCCTGCTGCTCGATGCCCTGGTGTGCGGCGCCGTGGTGCTCGACGGCTGGCGCCGGCCGATGCCGGGCCCGTTCCTGCTGCTGCTGATGGTGTTGCACGGGGGCCTGGCCTCCGCCTTTGTGGCGGTGGACCTGATCAGCCTTTACGTGACCCTGGAGGTGGTGGGCATCAGCGCCTTCCTGCTGATCCTGATCACACGCTCGGAGCGCTGCCTCTGGCTGGCGCTGCGTTACCTGCTGATCAGCAACACTGTGATGACGCTCTATCTGATCGGTGCTGCTGTGATCTACCTGGAGCAGGGCAGCTTCCGGCTCGAGGCCGTCGCCACCGCCGGCGCTGCCGCCCTGTCCCTGTTGCTGGTGGGTCTGCTCACAAAGGCCGGTCTGTTCCTCTCGGGCCTATGGCTGCCCCGCACCCACGCCGAAGCGCCGGCGGAGGTCTCGGCCCTGCTCTCCGGCGTGGTCGTCGCCGCTGGGATCGTTCCCCTGCTGCGGCTCAGTGTCGCTGTGCCCACCCTGGCCACGGTGCTGCCGACGATCGGACTGGCCAGCGCTGGCCTGGGTCTGCTGTTCGCCCTGGTGGAGGCGGATGCCAAACGGTTGCTGGCCTGGAGCACCCTCTCCCAGATGGGTCTGGTGCTGCTGGTGCCGGCCGCCGGAGGGCTCTATGCCCTCGGCCACGGGCTGGCGAAGTCCGCGCTGTTCCTGGTGGCCCGGCGCTTTCCCGGCCGCGACCTGGCCGGCTGGGCCGGCCGGACCCTGCCCGCCGGCGTTCTGGTCACGCTGTGGATCTGTTCTCTGTCGATCGAGGGTGTGCCGCCGCTGCTGGGCTACGTCGCCAAGTCCAATCTTGATCGCATCCTGCCGGGGCCCACGGGCCTGCTGCTCAGCTTGCTGAGCGTGGGGACGGCGGCGGTGTTCGCCCGTCTCTGGAGCGCCCCCCTGCAGCCCTCGGCGCCGCTGCCAGACGCCGCAGCGCAACCGGAACCTGCCTGGTCGCCCGGGGTGCTGCTGCTGCTGGCGGCCCTGGTGCTGCTGGGCGCTGGCGAGGCCATCCGCGGCTGGAGTCCGTCCCTGGGGCCGTCGGCCGCCAAGGCCGCGCTGGTGCTGGCGGCCGGGATGGGTCTGCACCGGTTGCTGCAGCCCCTGCGGCGCCGCGACTGGTTCCGGCTGCCCGACCTGGAGGCCTTCCCCGATCTGATCGGCGGCATCGGTGTGGTGGGGGCCGGCCTGTTGGTGTGGGTGCGATGAGACGTCTGCTGCCCCTGCTGCTGACCACTGGATTCCGGCTGGCGGTCTGGTGCCTGCTCACCGCCGACCTGAGCCGCCTCAACCTGCTGATCGGCCTGGTGGTGTCCCTGCTGCTGCCCCGCGCCCACTCCAGGCCCCTGCCCCTGCCGGCCCTGCTGCGGGCCCTGGGGCGCAGCCTGCTGGCCGTTCCCCAGGCTTACCTGGAGGCCCTGCGGCTGATCTTTGGCCGCGAGCCCGTGGAGCAGGAGACCAGCGAAGTCACCACCGACGAGGCCATTCCCCTGCTGGTGTTCCTGGATGTGTTCCGCATCACCCTCACCCCCTTCACGATCGTGCTCGGCCTGGAGGACGGCGGGCGCCGCTACCGGATCCATTCCCTGACACCAGGGTCCAGACGCGGAGACCAGACCCCGTGACGGTGCTGCTCTGGGGGATGGTGCTGGCCCTGCTGATCCCGATCGCCGTGGCCTGCCGGCCCACCGACGTGTGGCACCGCCTGGCGGCCTTCGCCAGCGTCTCCACCAAGGTGGCCCTGATCATCCTGGTGGTGTCGGCGGTGCGGGGCGACCGGATGCTGGGGCTGGCCGGCGTGATCGTCCTCAGCGCCGGCAACGCCGGCTTGCTGCTGCTGGCCAACCTGCTGCGGGGGACGGAGCGATGACCCTCGCCTCCCTGGCCGATCACGCCAGCCTGCTGCTGTTGGGGGCGGGACTGGTGTTCTGGTTCTGGGGCACCTGGCCCCTGCTGGAGAGCCGCAGCTACCTCAGCAAACTGCATGCGCTCTCGGTGGCCGACACCCTCGGCTCGGGGCTGATGCTGCTGGGCCTGCTGCTGCGGATCCCCGGCCAGTGGCCCCTGCTGGTGCTGGCCCTGGTGGCGCTGATCCTGTGGAACACGATCTTCGGCTACGTGCTGGCGAACTGTTCGCTGGCCTCCCGGACGCCACCCCGTCGGGAGTTGAAGGAATGAGCGGGCCGTTCTCCCTGGCGGGGGAGCTGGATTTGCTCCTGCCGATCACCGCCCTGCTGCCGCTCACCGCCGTGCTGCTGGTGAGCCAGTCGAATCCCTATCAGACCCTGGTGTTGCGGGGGGTCCTGGGTTCGGTGTCGACCCTGATCTACGCCCTGCTGGGCGCCCCGGACGTGGCGATCACCGAGGCGTTGGTGGGCACCCTGCTGTCCACCACGCTCTATGCGGTGGCGTTGCGTTCCTCTATGACGCTGCGGCTGTCGTTTCCGGCCGCGGAGCCCCCCAGCGAGGCCTGCCAGCAGCTGCTGCGCGACTGGCTGGAGCCGCTGTCGCTGCGGCTGCGGCTGCTGCCACCGGATCCGGAGGAGGCCGGCGATGCCAGCAGCTGCCACGGCCTTCTCGGGCCGGGGCCGCGGCTGGAGCTGGCCAACCCCCGGCTGGTGGAGCGCCTGCAGGCCCTGGAGGGCTTCCGCCGCTGGCAGCAGGGCGGTGGCGAGCTGCTGCTGCGGGAGCTGCCATGACCTGGCTCTACCTGCTGGCCGCCGCCGCTCTCTGCCTGGCCCCACTGGCCGAAAGCCTGCCTCCGGCCTCCCCCATCGGCCCGATGATCGCGGCCCTCGCCGAGATCACCGCTGTGCCGAATCTGGTGTCGGGGGTGATCCTTCACACCCGCCTCTACGACACCATCGCCGAGGTGGTGGTGTTCACCCTGGCCTCCATCGGCGTGCGCTTCCTGCTGGCCGGAGAGCCCGCCAAGACGAGCATCCGGGCCATCAACGATGCCCCTTCGGTGGTGCTCTGCCAGGTCGGTGCCACTATCGCTGCCCTGATCGGTGTGGAGCTCGCCCTGCGCGGCCACCTCTCTCCGGGCGGTGGGTTCGCGGCGGGCGTGGCTGGTGGCACGGCCATCGGCCTGGTGCTGATCAGCGGCTCGGCCAGCCTCACCGAGCGGCTCTACCGCCGCTACCGGGCTGATCTCTGGGAGAAGGCCGCGGTGATCGCCTTCGTGCTCCTCTCCGCCTTCGCCCTTTGGGGGGTCCCCTTGCCCGCCGGCGCCTTCGGCACCTTGGCCTCGGGGGGCTGGATCCCCCTGCTCAACCTGCTGGTGGCCCTCAAGGTGACCCTGGGCTCCTGGGCGATGGTGCAGCTGTTCTTGCGCTATCGGGGGTTGCTTTAGAAGGTTGCTCTAGGCCGTGACGCCCACCCGCAGGCTGGAGCCGCGGTCGCCGGCGATCACCTCGATGCCGCCGCGGATGCGCTCGCGCAGGGCGCCGACGTGGCTGATCAGGCCGATCATGCGACCGCCTTCGCGCAGCCGGTCGAGTTCGTCCATGGCCAGTTGCAGGTTGTCGGGGTCGAGGCTGCCGAAGCCCTCGTCGATGAACAGGGCCTCCAGGGGCACGCCGCCGGCGTGGGCCTGCACCGTGTCGGCCACGCCCAGGGCCAGGGCCAGGGAGGCCTGGAAGGTTTCGCCGCCCGAGAGGCTGCTCACCTCCCGCTCCTCACCGGTGTAGGCATCCAGCACCCGCAGGCCCAGGCCGGCGTTACGGCCGCCGTGGCCCCCCTCGTCGGTGAGCCGCAGCTGGTAGCGGCCGGAGGTCATCAGGGTGAGACGCTGGTTGGCGTAGCCGCAGATCTCATCGAGGTAGGCCGAGAGCACCCAGCGCTGCAGGGAGATGAACGGCGAAGCCTTGCCCTGGCAGCGGTTGGCCACGGCGTTCAGTCGCTCGGCCCGCTCCTGCTTTGCGGCCAGATCGGTGGCACCGGCCCGGTGTTCGGTGGCGAGGCGGGTGATCTCCCGCTGGGCGCCCCGGGCGTCGCTGTGGCGCTCCACCGCCCGGGTTCGGCTCGCATCCAGGCGGGCCACGGCCTCGCGGGCGGCGGCGGTGTCGGGCCGCAGCTCCGGCAGATCGGCCAGATCGGGGGCGGCCAGCAAGCTGCGCTGCTGGATCACCGCCGCTTCGTAGGCCGCGATCCGCTCGACCAGCTTCAGGCGCCAGCCCTCCTCCTGCAGGGCCGCTGCAGCGTCCGCCGCCGTGGGGAACGGGGAGGCGGCCAGTTCCTGGCCCAGCCGGCGGGCTGCCTGCTCCAGCTCGCTGCTGGCGCCGGTGTGGGCGCCGGCCCCGGCCACCAGGGCCTTGAGGGCGGCTTCCAGGGGCCCGAAGGCCCGCAGCACCGCGCCGGGCTCGAGGCCCTCCCCCAGCTCCTGCGCCACCTGCTCCGCCAGGTTCCGCTGCCGCTGGCTGGCCTCGGCGGCGGCCCGGCGTTCCAGGGCGATCGCCGTGGCGGCCGCCTCGATGGCCTGGCCCAGCTGCTGGCGTTGCTGCTCCCGCGCGACGGTCCGCTGCTCCAGCGCCGGCAGGCCCGCGGTCAGGGTTTGCGCTGTCTTGTGGGCCCCGGCGGCCGTACTGGCGGCCTGGCGGGCGGCAAGCGGATCGGGGCCGTCGCCGGCCTTTTCCAGCACGGCGGCGAGGCCGGACTGGGCGTTGGCCATGGCCACCGCAGCCTCCTGCGCCGCTTGGGTGGCCGCGGCCAGGGTCCGTTCGGCGGCGGCGATCGCCCCGTCGTCGACCGCGTCGGCCGAGGGCCGGGCCGACGTCGGGTGCTCCGTGGCGCCGCAGACCGGGCAGGGGTCCCCGGCGGCCAGACCCCCGGCCAGTCGGGCGGCCATGCCTTCGATCTGGCGCCGCCGCAGCTCGTTGAGGCCGGCAGCCGCCGTGTTGACGTGGCGATCGGCCCCGTTCCTGGCGGCCTCGGCCCCGTTCTGCCGCTGCCGGGCCGGGGCGATGGCTTCGGCGGCGATGGCACGG
>JBBQIH010000023.1:0-14040 GCA_038324725.1 Cyanobacteriota bacterium
GCTCCCTCTCCGACCTGGGCATCAACGATGGCTTCATGCGCGAGGTGGGTGAGACACTCCCCCCTGGCAGTGCGGCCCTCTGCCTGCTCCTGCGCGACGCCACCCCTGATCGGCTGATCGACCGCCTGAGGATTCACGCCCCCCACGCCAAGCTGCTGCGCACCAACCTCAGCACGACCGACGAGGACCGGCTGCGTCAGATGCTCGAGCAGGCGAGCAAGCAGGCCCAGGCCCTGCGGTTGTCCTGAGCTTCGGGTTGACCCGGAAACTGCAGCCACGCTGACGCAGTTCCCTGTTCACTGGTTTCACCAGGTCGCGGGGCATGTCATTGGCCATCTCTTCCACGGAGATGCTGATCGAGGGTGAACCGTGCTGCAGGGCACTCAGCAGATCCGCCCACAGGCTCACCATCGTGCGCTGGGCCTGGGGCACCAGCCCCAGCCTCTCCAGGTGGGGGGCACAACCCTGATGCAGCCAGAGGCTGGAAGGGTGATGGCCGGGTTGGGGACGCATCGCCAGGCCGGCCGCCAGGGCCTCGGAGGTGGGCTCGCCGCTGCTGCGACGCAGACCGGAAGCCACCAGAAGTTTCCCAGTGTGGACGGCAGAGACGCCGTAGCGGCGGCCCAGTTCGGTGAGGGTGAGCCAGTCCCCTCCCGGCGGTGTCTGGGCACTGTGGCGGGTGGACATGGAGGCGAAATCGAGTAACTGAATCCTGGCTAACGACCCTGGAGCGTCAATTGGTCAACAGGAAACCGCCACACGGTGTTACCGAATTGATCAGTCTTTACGAACATTTCTTTTTTCGGCCGGACCCAGCCAGTGTTCCAGGGCCGGGGAGAACACTTCCCGGATCACGGTGAGTTCCCTCCCCTGGCGAAAGAAGCGGTAGTGCCGGCTCCAGAAGGGACCGTCGCAGCCGAAGCGCTGCTCCAGCCACGGTTCCTGCACCTGGCCAACACCATCCACCTCCCGGTACAGCTCCGCCCGACCGGCCGAGAGGCTGCGCCAGATCGGCAGGCGGCGATCCTGCAGATGCGCTTCCGCCTCGGCCTGGTTCCACCAGCTCTCCGCCCAGCCCAGGGCCTGCGCCCCGCAGGTGAGCCACACCTGTCGCCGCAGCAGGGGCTCCGCCAGGTGGGCCACCTCCTCTGGGGCCCCCGTAGACCCCCCCGGTTCGGAGGCCATGGCGATCAGTTCCACCTCCACCGGCAGGCCGGTGAGTAGCTGCAGGTGCCGGGTCGGACTGCCGTCGCCGAGCAGTAACAGCTTCCAGGGGCCAGTGAGTTCCCTGCCGGCCGGAAGCTGCTCAGCTGCGGCGGCGCTGGCCTGCCACAGAAAGCTGGGGGACGGCCACAAGCCGCCGGAGTCAGGGGTCATGGCGGGCCGGGAGGCGGGTCAGTAGCCGTTGCTGATCGAGAGGCGCCGCACCTCACCACCCCGCTCAATCAGGGCGGCGTCGCCATCGGCGGAGCGAAGGCGCCAGCCGCTGCCCCCAATCGCTTCGCCGGCGTTAACGCTGGTGGAGCTTCCCCCCATCTGGAAGATCGCCGAAGCGGGTCGGCCCGCCGATCCCACGACGCCAACCAACTCGGGCACGGCACCTCCACTGGTCGGGGCGTCAGTGCGTTCGCCGTAGCCCCCCCCGCCGCTGGCGGGGGGGGCTACGGCGGCCAGTTTCGGGCTCACCGGCACCCGCAGGACCGGGGCCCTTGCCCCCTCCTGCTGGGGCAGCTGGGAAAGCTGCTCGATCCAGGGTTCGTCCGGGGGCGGCGGCAACTGGTCGCCAGAGAGTGGCAGAAGGGGCTGCCCACCGCTGGTCAGGTTGGTGCCCCCCACAGCCCCGAGCGGGGCCGGATTGGCCGGCCCGAGGCTGCGCAACCGTTCCACCAGCAACAGGCTGCGTTCCTGAGTGAGCGCTTGCTGCATGCGGCTGGAATGGGTCAGGTACAGCACGGAGCTGGCGACGCTGATCATGCAGACACCGCCCATCGCCGTGAGCAGCAGGGTGTGGCGGTCGGGCCGGGTTGGGGCCGTGGCCGCCGAAGGGGCTGGCGTGGCCGGTCGGCCCCGAAGCCGGTGGATGGGGGTGGCCACCGGCAGTGGCGCAGGGGGATCGGCCTGGGCCGCCACATCGAGATCGATGGTGGCCTCTGGGTCGAAGACCCGGTTCATCATCTGCTCGGCCTTCAGCTCCCAGTAGGCACGGGAGGTGGGGATGCCGCGCAGGGGGCGCCGAGGGGAGGGGCTCACTTGCAGTCCTCGGCTAAGGCGTGCGTCACTGTACCGATGGTTCAGCGGTCTGACGAGGGCCGGGCTGCGACTTGCGGCGTTCCAGCTCCAGCCAGAGCAGCAGGGCGTTGACATCGGCGGGACTCACCCCCGGGATCCGCGAGGCCTGGCCGAGGCTGCGGGGCTGGATGGCCGTCAGTTTCTCGCGGGCCTCCGCCGAGAGGGTGCCGATGCCGGCGTAAGCGACACCGGCGGGGATGGCCCGCCCGAGCTGGCGCCGGACCCTCTCGATCTGCTGTTCCTGGCGGGCCAGGTAGCCGCTGTACTTGATGTCGATCTCGGCGCCATCACGCACATCGACGGGCAGATCCGGATCGCCCAGCCCCAGCCGCACCAGGTCGGCGGCATGGATCCCCGGCCGCCGCAGCAGGTCGGCCAGGGTGATGGAGCCGTTGATGCCGCCTCCGGTGCTGGCGGTCACGGCGCTGGCGGCCGGATCGGAGGCCTTGAGGCGCACCGTCTCCAGTCGCTGCTTTTCGGCAACGATCCCGGCCTGCTTGGCTTCGAACAGGCGCCAGCGGCGTTCGTCGATCAGGCCCAGCTGGTGGCCAAGGGGCGTAAGCCGGCGGTCAGCGTTGTCACCGCGCAGCACCAGCCGGTACTCGCTGCGGCTGGTGAGCACCCGGTAGGGCTCCTTGAGGTCCTGCGTCACCAGGTCGTCGACCAGCGTGCCGATGTAGCTCCCCTCCCGGGGGAAATGCACGGGATCCTGGCCCCCCAGCAGGCGCGCGGCATTCAGCCCGGCCACCAGCCCCTGGGCGGCGGCCTCCTCATAGCCGGTGGTGCCGTTGAGCTGGCCGGCTGAGAACAGGCCCCGCACCCGTCTGGTCTCCAGGGAGGGCTCCAGCTGGGTCGCCGGCAGGATGTCGTAGTCGACGGCGTAGGCGGGACGCAGCATCACGCAGGTCTCCAGGCCGGGAAGGGTGCGCAGCAGGGCCAGTTGCAGGGATTCGGGCAGGCCGGTGGAGAAGCCCTGGACGTAGAGCTCGGGCGTGTCCCGTCCCTCCGGCTCCAGGAAGATCTGGTGGCTGTCCTTGTCGGCGAAGCGCACGATCTTGTCCTCGATCGAGGGGCAGTAGCGAGGGCCCTTGCTGTCAATGAAGCCGCCGTAGATGGGCGTGAGATGCAGGTTGTCGCGGATCAGCTGGTGGGTGGCCGCCGTGGTGCGGGTGATGTGGCAGGCCATCTGCTCGCCGCTCACCCGGGCAGTGGGATCGAAGCTGAAAAAGCGATCGGCGGCGTCGCTGGGCTGTTCCTCAAGGCGATCCAGGGCCACGCTGCGCCGGTCGACGCGGGCGGGTGTGCCGGTCTTGAGCCGGTCGGTGCGGAACCCCAGCTCGCAGAGAGCTTCGGTCAGGCCTTCGGCCGGCTGCTCACCGGCCCGGCCCGCCGCCATCGAACGGTTGCCCACCCAGATGCGGCCGCCCAGGAAGGTGCCGGTGGTGAGGATGACGGCGCCGGCACCGTAGACGCTGCCGAAGTAGGTGTTCACGCCGATCACCCGCGCCCCGGCTGGATTGTCGGGATCCCCTTCCACCTCCAGGCCTGTCACCATCGCTTCGCGCAGGGCGAGGTTGGGGGTGTGCTGCAGCAGTTGCAGCATCTGGCGGGCGTACTGGCGTTTGTCGGTCTGGGCGCGCAGGGCCCAGACGGCAGGGCCACGGCTGGCGTTGAGCAGCCGTTTCTGCAGGGCGGTGGCATCCGCCAGCCGGCCGATCACCCCCCCCAGGGCGTCCACTTCATGCACCAGCTGGCTCTTGGCCGGACCACCCACGGCCGGGTTGCAGGGCTGCCAGGCGATGCGGTCGAGGTTGAGGCTGAACAGGGCCGTGGACACCCCGAGCCGGGCGGCGGTGAGGGCCGCTTCGCAGCCGGCATGGCCGCCACCGACCACGATCAGGTCGAAGCGTTCGGTGGGGTCTGCGCTCAGGGCCATCTATGGAATGTATGGCGCTGCAGGGGTGGGTGGCGTGGAGCTTCAGGCCAGCAGGGCGCGGGTTCAGGCATCCTGGAAGCGGTCCTGGATGGCTTCCACCGTGCCGCGCCGCCGCTTCACGGCAGCCACGCCGTCAGCATCAAACTGTTCTGCCGCCACCTGTCGGTCGAGTTCCGCGATAGCCAGGTCCATGGTCCAGGCCTCTTTGTAATGCCTATGGCTGGTCAAGGCATCGAGCACATCGGCCACCGCGATGATCCGAGCCTCCAGGGATATGGCCTCACCCCTGAGGCCCATGGGATAGCCGGAGCCATCGAGTTTTTCATGGTGGCCCGACACAACGTTCTTCATCACAGCCGAGTCGGGTAGATCTTCAAGGCCAAACTTACCCACCATTCTCTTTGGAATCTCCATGCCTTTTTGCACATGGGTTTCCATCAACCGACGTTCATCGGCATCCAGGGGACCGGGCTTGAGCAGGATCCGATCGGGAATGCCGATCTTGCCGAGGCCATGCAGGGGCGCGAACAAGTAAAGATGCTCGATGTATTCATCGCTCAAGTCGTGGCTCTGTTGGAGTTCGCGGGCGATCAGCCGTGCGTAGTGGGCCATGCGATCGAGATGGGCGCCGGTTTCTAAGTCCCGGAGGTTGGCGAACTCCCGGGCAACCTGGGCCGAAGCCGTGAACGAATGAACCAGATTCAGCTCGCTGCTGATCAGCATATTGATCGGCGAAGCGATCAAAGAGAGTTTCCGCTGTACAGTTTCTGTGAAAGTAGCGGGCTTCAAAGAATCGAAGAAGAGAAAACCGATGAACGAACCCTTGTCGAGCAATGGAACGGTCAGCAAAGAGCGGTAGCCCTCTTTCAGCAGCCAGGCCGAGTGCTGGGTGTTGCCGCGCACCGCCGCCGGGATGTTATCCAACACGCGGACGGGCCGACGGGTGACCAGGTGACTTAGCGATTGGCTTTTGGAGAGATGGAACTCATAGCCGCTGATCGCCTATCCGGTGCGGGTGCGATTCACGAACGTCTTTCATCAATCAACTTGAGGGTCGTAAAGTGCTACAGCCACCCGATCCACATCAGGCGTCTTCCCATCAATTGCTGATGCAACCACCTCAGTCGGTGATTCAGGGCCTGTCCCGCCGAGGGGGCCTCAGGCCCAGTCGCTCCCAGGGAGGACCTGTCGCTGGTCGGTGGGCTTGGTCGCGGGGACATCACCTGGACACCAAGACTCTGGATTCATTCTGACGCTTCACGGAGCGGCCCTGTCAGGACCCCTCTGGAAGGCTGGCCTGGGCAGGGCTACGGCGGCGGGTTGCAGTGACGCGGCATAGGCGGGATCCTCGCTGCCGAACACCCGGTCCCAGAAGGTGAAGTAGAGCCCGAAGTGCTTGCCGTGGCGGCGGTGGTGGATGGAGTGGTGGGCGGGCCCGATCAGCCAGCGACCCAGCCAGTGGTGGGGAAAGCGAAGTGGCAGCACCTCCAGGCCCAGATGGTTCACCACCGCCCACACCGTCATCGTGGTGAGCACCGCTAGCAAGGTAATGAAATGCAGAGGAATCAGCATCACGACCCCGATCAGGAACAAGGCCTGAACCACAGCCTCAAGCGGGTCAAAGGCGAAGGAGGTCCAGGGCGTGGGCTGACGCGATCGGTGGTGCCCCTGGTGAAACCAGGGAAACAGTTTTGGATGGTGAAACAGCCGGTGGGTGGCGTAGAAGTAGGCGTCCTGCAGCACGAGCACGGCCAGATAGCTGATCGGCAGTACCCACCAGTTGTCTGCCTGAATCTGGCCGTGGAGCCTGGTCAGTCCCTGTTCATGCAGCGTCATGATCACGGCGGTGGCGAGGGCGAAGATCCCCGTTGACAGGACGGAGAGGTGGATGTCGTTGAGGACGGATCCGTTCGCCGGCTGACGGTAATAGAGGAGCCAGTGGGCAAAGCCTGCCATGAGCAGATAGCGAGCCAGAATAATGCCGAAAAACGTGAAAACGTAAAACCAGAAAGAATGGTGCTGCATGTATATCTTCACGATGTCTTGAAGCTGAGGTTACTGGCACCTTCGCTGCGGCGATACGGCGGATATCCCTATGTGGCGAACCTATGCGGCCAGATTGCGGAAACGGGTGAACTGAGGCTCGAACAGCAGCTTGACGGTGCCGACGGGGCCGTTGCGGTGCTTGGTGACGATGACTTCGGTGATGCCGCGGTCGGCGGTTTCGGGGTTGTAATACTCGTCGCGGTAGATCATCAGCACCAGGTCGGCGTCCTGCTCGATCGAGCCCGATTCCCGCAGGTCGCTGAGCATGGGGCGTTTGTTGGTGCGGGACTCCACGCCGCGGCTGAGCTGGGAGAGGGCGATCACGGGCACGTGCAGCTCACGGGCCATGCCCTTGAGGCCACGGGTGATGCGGGAAAGCTCCTGGACGCGGTTGTCGGGGGTGGTGCCCTCCATCAGCTGGAGATAATCGATCACGATCAGGCCGAGCTCCTTGCCGGTTTCGGCCATCAGGCGCCGGCAGAGGGAGCGCATTTCGAGCACACCGGAATTGGGCTTGTCGTCGATGAACAGGGGCAGCTGGCCGAGGCTGTTGATGCCCTGGCCCAGCAGGGGCCACTCCTCCTGCTGCAGGCGGCCGGTGCGCAGGCGGCCACTCTCGATGCCCACCTCCATCGAGAGCAGGCGATAGGTGAGCTGTTCCTTGCTCATCTCCAGGCTGAACACGCAGACCGGCAGCTGGTGCAGCTGGGCCACGTTCTTGGCGATGTTCAGGACGATGGAGGTCTTGCCCATGGCCGGGCGCCCGGCGACGATGATCAGGTCGCTGCGCTGCAGGCCCTGGGTGATGGCGTCGAGGTCGTAGAAGTTGACCGGAATGCCGGCGACGGCGGTGCCGAGGGAGCGGCTCTCGATCTCGTTGAAGGTGCTGGTGAGGATCTCGGCGGTGGGGGTGAGGCCGGAGGTGGGCTTCTCCTGGCTGATGGCGAAGATCTTCTGCTCGGCCTCATCAAGCACCTGCTCCATGGGGATGCTCTGGTCGAAGCCCAGGCGGATCACGTCGTTGGCGGAGCGGATCAGCTGCCGGCGCAGGTGCTTGTCCATCACCAAACGCGCCACCTGGTCGATGGAAGCGGTGGAGAGGGTGCGCTCCACCAGCTCGACGAGCCGGGCACTGCCACCCACCTTGTCCAGCTGGCCGGTGTCGGCGAGCCAGGCTGCCATCGCCGTGAGGTCGGTGGGTTTGCCCTGGCTGTGCAGCATCAGGGCCGTGCGGTAAATCTCGCGGTGGGCGCCGAGATAGAAGGCCTCGGGGCGCAGCACATCGGCGACGCGACCGATGGCGTCGGGATCCAGCAGGATGCCGCCGAGCACCGACTCCTCCGCCTCCAGGTTCTGGGGGGGAACGGAATCGGGCAGGGCCTCGAAACCGGCCTGTTCGGCACGCTTGGCCGCCGGCCTCGGCCCGTCGGGCCTGGGGGGATCGGATCCAGCCAGGGGAACGCTCACCATGGACGCAACAACACAACGCGACTCACGGAAAGGGAAGCCGGATCGGTCGGGATCGGGCGCCAGTGAGATGGATCACTCTGGTGCCCGGAGCGGAAAAAATCGCTTCGCTGCTGGCTGATCAGTAGCTGACCACTTCCAGATTGACGTCGGCGACGACCTCGGGGTGCAGCTTGATCTGCACCTTGTAGGAGCCGGTGCGGTGGATCTCGGGAACGGTGATGACGCGGCGGTCGACCTCTTTCTTGGTGGCCGCCTCAATGGCTTCGGCCACGTCGCCGTTGGTCACGGTGCCGAACAGGACGTCATCGCCACCGGTCTGCTTCTTGACGGTGAAGCGGCCAATGGTATCGAGGGCGGTGCGGAAGGCGACCGCCTCAGCCTTGAGGGCCGCCTGGCGCTCAGCCTCCTTGGCCCTTCGGTGCTCCACCTGCCGCAGCACGGCGGCGGTGACGGCCAGGGCCTTGCCGGTGGGAAGCAGGAAATTACGGGCGTACCCGGGAGCCACTTCCACCAGGTCTCCGTTCTTGCCCAGGGACAGGATGTCCTCTCCCAGGACCACCCGCACACGCTTCTTGACCATGACAACGCCCCGGCTGAGCCATCTGAAATCCGATTGGACAGCCTACGACACGGAGCTGGAGGGAGCAGCGGCCCTGGGCAGGCGGACCCGGGTGGCCAGGCCCAGGGCCCGCATCAGCCGGATGTGCTGCCAGGTGAGGTCGAACTGGCGGGGGCCGAAGCCATGGCGGGCGGAATGGGGGAAGGCGTGGTGGTTGTTGTGCCAGCCCTCGCCGAAGGTGAGCGCCGCCACCCAGGGGTTGTTCTTCGACTTGTCGCCGCTCTCATGGACGGCCTCTCCCCACATGTGGGTGGCCGAATTCACCAGCCAGGTGCAGTGGTAGACGATCACCAGGCGCAGGGGAATGCCCCACAGCACCAGGGCCCAGCCGCCGGCGCCGGTGGCGGTGCCGATCCAGAACAGCAGCAGACCCAGGGGCACCTGAAGCAGCAGGAAGCTCGTGTTCAGCCAGCGGTAGTAGGGGTCGGCGGCCAGGTCGCCGGTGAGGCGGGGCACCGCCCCCATGGCGGGGATTTCGTTGAACATCCAGGCCATGTGGGACCACCAGAAGCCCTTGTTGCTGTCATGGTGATCAGCGTCCGTATCGGAAAACTTGTGGTGGTGGCGGTGCAGACCGACCCAGTCGATCGGGCCGTGCTGGGCGCTGAGGGCGCCGCAGGTGGCGAAGAAGCGCTCCAGCCAGCGGGGCACCCGGAAGGAGCGGTGACAGAGCAGGCGGTGGTAGCCGATGGTGACGCCCAGGCAGGCGGTGACCCAATACATCACCAGCAGGGCAGCGACGGCCCCGGGGCTCCAGAAGCGGGGCAACAGGGCCACCACCGCCAGGATGTGGAGCACGGCCATGTAGCCGATCGTGCCCCAGCGGTTGCCCTTGGGGGAGACGCCGCGGGGTTCGCCACGGCGAGGCTCGTGCAGGCCCCTGGCCCGGACCAGGGCGTCGGCCCCCTGGTTGATGCTGGCCGGGCGGCGGGTGTGGCGGGTTTGGCTGCCGGATGGGGCGCCGGCGCGGGGGAAGGCTGTGACGGCCATGAAGGACCGGGCTCCTGTTGAGTGACTAAGATGGTAGCAATACGAATCCAGATCGAGTGGGATATCGAGACGAACTCGTATCTGGCCGTATCGCGTTTGCCCACCTGATCCGCGTCTGGCACGAGCGCAACGGCTGGTCCCACCGGGTGCTGCCGATGCTGGCTGAGGCCCTTGACCTGGGCCGGGTGCACAACTCCCAGCTCTCGATGCTGCGCAACGGCAAGCTGGCCTCCCCGGGCCCGGAGGTCTTCCTGGCCCTGGGGAGCGTGAACCTCTGGCTCGACGCCCAGGCTCCCGGGGGCCGGCTGGAGCCGGTGGCGGCGCGCACCTTGCTGGCGGCCCACCCCGAACTGTTCGAAGCCCTCTGCAGTTCGGCCCTGCCGGTGCGTGACGAGCGCCAGCGGGTGCTGGGGCCCGGGGCCCTGCTGGAGGTTTTCGTGGGCTTTCGCCAGCCGCCGGCCAGCTTCGATCTGCGCATCGGCGAGGCCGAGGCCGGGGGTCTCAGCGCCGCCCTGGCCCATCTGCTCACCGCCGGCAGGTCCTGGCGTGATTGCCGCGACCGGTTGATGGCGGCCTATCCGGTGGCCAAACGCCAGCGGCGGGAGCGCTTTGCCGAGGTGATCGCCGGCCAGCGCGACTACACGGCGGTGGAACTCGATGCCGAACTGCCGGAACTGCGTCGCACCCTGGCGGCCCTGGGGGCGGCGGGGGAGGAGGAGCTGGGCCCGGACCGCTTTCTGGAGCTGCTGCGACAGCGGGCGCGCCCACTGCAGGGGAAAGGGACTGAGGAGGCCCCGGACGACCTGGCGGCCGCCATCCGCCGC
Source organism: Cyanobacteriota bacterium (assembly GCA_038324725.1). Lineage (GTDB taxonomy): Bacteria > Cyanobacteriota > Cyanobacteriia > PCC-6307 > Cyanobiaceae > Cyanobium. The sequence goes on from JBBQIH010000023.1 coordinate 10,175, forward strand.
GAGATCGGGGCGGTGATCCCGGCGACGGCCGACAACGCGGACCTCTGATCAGGCGCTGGCGGTCGCGTCGCCGCGGTGGCCGAAGACGGGGGCGAGGCGGACACGGCGGGCCAGGCCCAGGGCCCGCAGGGCGCGGATGTGCTGCCAGGTGATGTCGAACTCAAACCAGCGCAGCCCATGGCGGGCCGAGTGGGGGTAGGCGTGGTGATTGTTGTGCCAGCCCTCACCGAAGGTGAGCAGGGCTACCCACCAGCAGTTGCGCGAGCGGTCCGGGCAGTCGAAATTGCGATACCCGAAGGCGTGGGTGGCGGAGTTCACCAGCCAGGTGACGTGATAGATGAGCACCAGACGCAGGGGAATGCCCCAGAGCACCAGCCCCAGGCCGCCGCCAGGGACGCCCGCCCAGTTGCCGTACCAGTAGAGGGCAGCCCCCAGGGGGAGTTGGAGCAGCAGGAACCAGCGATCCAGCCAGCGGTAGAAGGGATCCTTCTCCATGTCGCCGGTGAAGCGATGGATCTCGGTGAGGGCCGGGATCTTGTGCAGCATCCACTCGCTGTGGGCCCACCACAGACCCCGTGCAGCGTCATGGTGGTCGTTGGGCTGGTCGGAGAAGAGGTGGTGGTGCCGGTGCAGCCCCACCCATTCGATCGGACCGCTCTGGCAGGCCAGGGTGCCCATCAGCACCAGCAGCCGCTCCACCCAGCGAGGGGCTTCAAAGCCCCGGTGCGCCACCAGCCGATGCAGACCCAGGGTCACCCCCAGAACGGTGGTCCAGTAGAGAACCGCCAGCACGATCACCCCCTGAAGGCTCCAGAAGCGGGGCAGCAGGGCGAAGACCGCTCCCACATGGATGGCCAGCATGAAACCGGTGGTGCCGATCTTGAACTTGCGTTGTGTTGCCGGCAGGGGCGGCCTGGGCCGTTGCATGGCCGCCAGCAGCTGGTCTTTCTTGCGCGAGTGGCTGGGTTCCTGCCGGGGGACGCGCACGGTCTGGGCGCTCTGGCCTGATCGAAAGGCATCGGATCGTGCGACCAAACGTTTCTCCGGTGAAAGGGCGGGTGTGAGCTAAAAAGCCAGCCCCCATCCTGGCCTACGCAGCGATGGCAGAGTGATAACTGCTGGCCCCAGGCCTTTGGAGCAGGTTCTTCCAGGCCCGGACGTGGGGTTCGGCCCTGAGGAAACCGTCGCCGCCGCCCTTGAGCGGCTCGCCCCGGTGGCGGCCCGCCGCACCGCCGCCGTGCGGCCCCGCCTGTCCCGGGTGCTGGAGGCCTTCGCTGCCGAACGCCTGGGGGTGCACCACTTCGCCTCGGTCAGCGGCTACGGCCACGGTGACCTGGGCCGCCAGGTGCTGGATCGGGTCTTCGCGCGGGTGCTTCAGGCCGAAGCCGCCGCTGTGCGGCTTCAGTTCGTCAGCGGCACCCATGCCATCACCGCTGCCCTGTTTGGGGTGCTGCGTCCCGGCGACCGGCTGCTGGCGCTCACCGGGCGCCCCTACGACACCCTCGAGGAGGTGATCGGGCTGCGGGGCCGGGGCCAGGGGTCCCTGGCGGAGTTCGGCATCACCTACGACGAGCTGGCCCTCACCGAGGGCGGAGAGGTGGACGACGCGGGCCTGGAGGATGCGCTCGCCCCTGAGACCCGGATGGTGCTGATCCAGCGCAGCTGCGGCTACAGCTGGCGGCCCTCCTTGCCTGTGGCCACGATCGGGCGCCTCTGCGAGCGGGTCAAGGCGCTGCGGCCGGACTGCGTCTGCTTCGTCGACAACTGCTACGGGGAACTGGTGCAGGAGCAGGAACCCACCGCCGTGGGGGCCGACCTGATCGCCGGATCCCTGATCAAAAACCTTGGCGGCACCATTGTCCCGACGGGGGGCTACGTGGCCGGCCGCCGGGAGCTGGTGGAGATGGCCTGCTGCCGGCTCACCGCCCCGGGCATCGGCGGCGAGGGGGGAACGGGGTTCGATCTGCACCGGCTGCTGTTCCAGGGCTTGTTCCTGGCCCCCCAGATGGTCGCCGAGGCCCTGATCGGTGCCGACCTGGTGGCCGAGGTGTTCGGCGGCCTTGGCTATGCCGTGAACCCTGCTCCCGGTGCCGAGCGCAGCGATGTGATCCAGGCGGTGCGGCTCGGCGATCCGGATCGACTCATCGCCGTCTGCCGGGCGTTCCAGCAGGCCTCCCCTGTGGGGGCCTACCTGGATCCGGTGCCGGCCCCCATGCCCGGCTACGCCAGTGATCTGGTCATGGCGGGGGGCACCTTCATCGACGGCAGCACCAGCGAGTTCTCCGCCGACGGCCCGCTGCGGGAGCCCTACGTGCTCTATGCCCAGGGCGGCACCCACCACGGCCATGTGGCCCTGGCCCTGGAACGGGCCCTTATGGCCCTGGCGTCCCTGCCGGAGGCAAACTGAGGCGGCCTCCCCCGCACCCCACCGGCCTTGGCGCATTCCTTTCCCGACGACTGCCGCTATTCCGAAAGCCACGAGTACGTGCGTCCGGAGGGTGACCTGGTGCGCCTGGGCATCAGTTCCTTCGCCGTGGATCAACTCGGGGACATCGTTTTCGTCGAGTTGCCGGCGGTGGGGGCCCCGCTGGCACGCGGCACGAGCTTCGGCAGCGTCGAATCGGTCAAGGCGGTGGAGGATCTGATGGCCCCGGTGAGTGGCACGGTCGAGGCCCGTAACGAGGCGGTGCTGGCCAGCCCTGAGGAGCTCCAGAACGATCCCTATGGGGAAGGCTGGCTGCTTGTGGTGCGGCTCGGAGCGCCTGACGAACTGGAGGCCCTGATGGATGCCGCCACCTACGGGGCCAAGGTGCAGGCGGGCTGAATTCCTTAGGATCCCGCCACCATCACCCGAACGCCCGTGTCCGCCTCCTTCCTGGTCCGGCATCTGGGTCCGGATCCCGAAGATCAGCAGCGGATGCTGGCGGAACTCGGCCTCGGCTCCCTCGACCAGCTGGCGGCTGAGGTGGTTCCTGCCGACATCCTGCTGACCGCCGCCGAGGCCGACATCGGCCTGCCGCTTCCCTGCCCGGAGGCGGAGGCCCTGGCGGAGATGGCACAGCTGGCTTCCCGCAACCGGGTGCTGCGCAGCCTGATCGGCCTCGGCTACCACGGCACGGCGACGCCGGCCCTGATCCAGCGCCACGTGCTGGAAAACCCCTGCTGGTACACCGCCTACACCCCCTACCAAGCGGAGATCGCCCAGGGCCGTCTGGAGGCCCTGTTGAACTTCCAGACCCTGGTCAGTGAGCTGACGGGGCTGCCCATCGCCAACGCATCGCTGCTGGATGAGGCCACCGCCGCCGCCGAAGCCATGGCGATGGCAGCGGCGCTCACCCCACGCAGCGGGGCTCGCCGATTCCTGGTGGACCAGGCCGTTTTCCCCCAGACCCTCGCGGTGCTCCAGACCAGGGCCGAACCGCTGGGGATCGTCATCGAAACGATCGAGGCCGAGGCCGTCAGCAACAGCCCCGATGCGGTGCTGGGCGACGACGTTTTCGGCCTGCTGCTGCAGCTCCCCGGGGTCGAGGGCCGGCTCTGGGATCCCTCGCCGCTGCTGGCGGCGGCCCGCTCCTGCGCGGTGATCAGCACGGTGGCCGTGGATCCCCTGGCCCAGGCACTGTTGGCCCCGGTGGGTGACCTGGGCGCCGACATCGCCGTCGGCAGCCTGCAGCGCTATGGGGTGCCGATGGGATTCGGTGGTCCCCACGCGGCCTTCTTCGCCACCCGGGACGCCTTCAAACGCCAGATTCCCGGCCGCCTGGTGGGGCAATCCAAGGATGCGGAGGGGAACCCGGCGCTGCGGCTGGCCCTGCAGACCCGGGAGCAGCACATCCGGCGCGACAAGGCCACCAGCAACATCTGCA
>JBBQIH010000024.1:0-13914 GCA_038324725.1 Cyanobacteriota bacterium
GTCCCTGATCCTGGCCGCCGCCCAGATTCCGACCTACCAGGAGCTGATCGACCGCTCCCTGCGCGAATCCCGTGAGGTGATCGGCAGGGAGGCCCCGGCCGAGGACGTGGTGCGGGAGGCCCTCGATGAGATCAGCGTCACCTTCGGCAAGGAGATCCTCAAGATCGTTCCGGGCCGGGTCTCCACGGAGGTGGATGCCCGCCTCAGCTATGACACCGAGGCCACGATCACCAAGGCCCGCAAGCTGATCGGCCTCTACGCCCAGGCTGGCATCGGCCCCGACCGCGTGCTGATCAAGATCGCCTCCACCTGGGAGGGCATCAAGGCGGCGGAGGTTCTCGAGCGCGAAGGCATCCACTGCAACCTCACGCTGCTGTTCGGCTTCTCCCAGGCCGTGGCCTGCGCCGAGGCGGGCATCACCTTGATCTCCCCCTTCGTGGGGCGCATCCTCGACTGGTACAAGAAATCCACCGGTCGCGACAGCTATCCCGGGGCGGAGGATCCCGGCGTGCTCTCGGTCACGCGGATCTTCAACTACTTCAAGACCCACGGCTACGGCACCGAGGTGATGGGCGCCAGCTTCCGCAACCTCGACGAGATCATTGAACTGGCTGGCTGCGACCTGCTGACCATCTCCCCGGGCCTGATGGACCAGCTGCGTCAGAGCGAGGATCACCTGGAACGACGTCTCGACGCCGCCCATCCGGGCTCCAGCGAGGCCAGGATCCACGTGGATGAGGCCGCCTTCGGCAGCATGATGGAAGCTGACCCCATGGCCAGCGAGAAGCTCGACGAAGGCATCCGCGGCTTCTCCAAGGCCATTGAGACCCTGGAAGGTCAGCTGGCCCATCGCCTGGCGGTGATCGAGGGCGGAGCCGCCTTCACCCACGCGGTGCACGAGATCTTCCTGCTCAACGATCTCGACGGTGATGGCTGCATCACCCGCGAGGAGTGGCTCGGCAGCGATGCCGTCTTCGATGCCCTCGACACCGACAACGACGGCCGCCTGGCACCGGAAGATGTGCGCGGCGGCCTGGGAGCTCCGCTGGCCATCAGCCGCTGAACGTCCGATCTCCGCCCCATTCCTTGATCGGATGTTCACCTTGATGGGCAAGGATGAATCTCCTTTCCACTGACGAATGGCCCACACCGTCCATGCCCTCGACACCATGCGCGCCCTCGCCGCCAAAGGTGAAGTGAGGGACGTCAAGGCCGGATCGATCATCTTCCAGGCCGGCGAAGCCGGTGACTCCATGTTCGGTCTGCTGGAGGGAACGGTGCGCCTGAGCTGGAACGCCGATGCCGGTCACGAGGACATCCGGGCCGGTGACGTTTTCGGAGCTGGCGCCCTGGTCACAGCGGAACACCGCCGCTACGGCAAAGCCACGGCGCTCAACGCCTGCAAGCTGCTGGTCATGAACCGTGAGAAGTTCCTGTTCGCCGTCCAGGAGGCGCCCATGTTCGCCCTCGAGTTGCTGGGCTCCATCGACCAGCGCCTGCGTGACCTCAAGGGAGTGACCCGCAACTAGAGGGCTGGACATACCCGGAGTAGGGCTGGAGGGTGGCCTCAGCCCCGCTGGAACAGCAGCCGCCGGATCACCCGCTGGGCGATCTCCCCGTAGCCCATCTCGCCGGAGAGGATCTGGGCGATGCGCTGGGGGGCGGTGGGCCGCTTGATGCCGAGCTGATAGCCCACCCGGGGCACCCGGTAGAACACCTGGGCGATGCGTTTGCCCCAGGCCATCGAGTCGCCCCAGGCCTCGCGCATGCGCAGGCTGTAGTGCTCCAGGGCCAGGCCATTCCCGTCCAGCCACAGGTCGAGGGCCGCCGCCGCTTCACAGCCACTCAGCAGTGACGGGCGCAGACCCTCGGCCAGGAAGGGATCACAGAGCGAGGCCGCGTCGCCAACGGCCACCAGGCCCGGCCCGTGCAGGGCATGGTGGCCATTCCACAGCCGCAGCTGGCCGTGGCGTCGCTCGCCCGCGGACGCTGGCAGCCCCAGGCTGGGCAGCAGGGCGGAGAGCACCGCCTCGCTGTCGGCTTCCTGCTGGCCGACGAAGGTACCCACCCCGATGCTGTAGCCCCCCTGGCGTGGGAACACCCAGCAGAAGCCGTGGTGCACCAGGCCGAACTCAAAGCGGGCCATGTCGGCAGGGTCGGGATCCGCTGTCACCTCCACCGAAACCGTGGCCGCGAAGCGGGGACGGGGGGGGCCCAGGCCGAGGGGCGCCGCGAAACGGGAGGCGGAGCCATCGGCGATCACCACGGCCCTGGCCCGCAGCGGCCCCTGCCCAGGACCCGACACCTCCCAGAGGCCATCGGCGCAGCGCTCAATCCGCTCGACCTTGCAGCCATGGCGCAGGTGGCCGCCCGCCTGGACGGCCTGGTCCGCCAGGAAGGCATCGAGCACGCTGCGGCGCACGATCCAGAAGGGGGCCGCACCGGGGAGCTCCGCCGTCACCGGATCCTCCAGGCACCAGGTGAAGCGCACCCGGCGGATCACCTGATCCACCGTGGGCGCCAGATCGAAGGGGAACCAGCGCTGCACCGAGGCCGCCATGCCACCGCCACAGGGTTTGGAGCGTCCAGGGGCCTGGGCCTCCAACAGGATCACCCGGCGGCCACGGGCCGCCAGATGGAACGCCGCCGCGCCGCCGGCGGCGCCGGCGCCCACGACGATCACATCGGCATGGGCGGTCTGGCTCACACCTTGAGGATGTCGGCTTCCTTCTCCGCCAGCTTCTTCTCCAGCTCGGCGATGTAGCGATCGGTCAGCTTCTGGACCTTCTCCTGCTCGTCATGGCTCTGGTCCTCGGAGAGCTCACCATCCTTCTCCAGCTTCTTGATCCGATCGACGCCCTCGCGGCGGAGGTTGCGCAGACCCACCTTGCCCTCCTCGGCGTACTTGGCCGCGAGCTTGCAGAACTCCTTGCGGCGGTCCTCGGTGAGGGGCGGGATGTTGATGCGGATCAGGCGGCCATCGTTGTTGGGGGTCAGGCCCAGATCACTCATGGCGATCGCCTTCTCGATCAGCGCCATGGAGCCCCGGTCGAAGGGCTGGATCTGGATCGTCTGGGCGTCGGGGGTGGAGATCGTCGCCAGCGACTTGAGGGGCGTGTCGGCCCCGTAGTACTCGACGCTCAGCTTGTCGAGCAGGGAGGGGTTGGCCCGTCCGGTGCGGATGGTGTTGAAGGTGCGCTGGGTGGCTTCCACCGACTTGCGCATGCTGGCTTCGAGATCCATGGCAGGGGAAAGGCGGGGAGGGGGAGGGTCAGCGCGGGGGCGCCGGCACGATGCTGGTGCCGATGGGCTCACCGGCGACCGCTCTGGCGATGTTGCCCGAGCCGAACAGGTCGAAGACGACGATCGGGATGGCATTGTCCTTGCACAGGGCGATGGCGGTGCTGTCCATCACCTCGAGCTCGCCGCTGAGCACATCGAGGAAGGTGAGGGTCTCGTAGCGGACCGCATCGGCATGCTTGGCAGGGTCCTTGTCGTAAACGCCATCCACCTTGGTGGCCTTGAAGATCACGTCGGCGTTGATCTCAGCGGCCCGCAGGGCGGCGGTGGTATCGGTGGTGAAGAAGGGGTTGCCGCAGCCAGCCCCGAAGATCACCACCCGCCCCTTCTCCAGGTGGCGGATGGCCCGGCGGCGGATGTAGGGCTCGGCCACCTCCTGCATGGAGATGGCGCTCTGGACGCGGGTGGGCACACCGGCACGCTCGAGGCCGTCCTGCAGCGTGATGGCATTCATCACCGTGGCCAGCATGCCGACGTAATCGGCCGTGGCCCGATCCATCCCCGCCGCCGACCCCTTCAGCCCACGAAAGATGTTGCCGCCACCGACGACGATCGCCAGCTGGGTACCCCCGGCCACCACCTCGACCACATCGGTGGCGATCGACTGGACGATGGCGGGATCGATTCCATAACCCTGGCCCCCCATCAGCGCTTCACCGCTGATTTTGAGGAGAACGCGCCTGTAGGCCATCGATTCGTGCGATCGGCCGAACAGTAGCAACCCTCCCCACAGCACCACCAGGTTGCCCGCTCCTCCGTCACCCGCTTCACTGCCCCAAAGGAGCACCGCCATGGCCGTCGACCAGCCCGGACCTCGCAGCAGCGATGTGATGGCCCGACTGACGCTCTCGGCCATGGATCGGGCCAGCGACAGCCCCGGCTTCTGGGGCGAGCCCGAGGTGCACCGCGCCCTGCTGGTCAGCGGGCTGTCGGTGCTGGTGTGCAGCCTGGCCCGGCTGCGGGCCGACCTGGGCTGAACCGGCTCGCCCCAGGGGCAAGCGTCAGAACTCGATGCCCGCCTGGGCCTTCACCCCCTGCTCCCGGAACGGATGGCGCACCGCCTTCATCTCCGTGACCAGGTCGGCGCGCTCCAGCAGGGCCGCCGGAGCGCCGCGGCCGGTGAGGGCCACATGGGTCAGCGGCGGGCGCAGGGCGAGTCCTTCCAGCACCTGGTCAGGGTCGAGATAGCCCAGCTTGAGGGCCACGTTGATCTCATCGAGCACCACCAGCTTGCGGTCGGCGTCGGCGAGGTAGGCGCGGGAGCGCTCCCAGGCGCTCTGCACCAGTTGGCGGTCCCGCTCCCGGTCCTGGGTCTCCCAGGTGAACCCCTCGCCCAGGGCATGCCAGTGGAGCGCGTCGCCAAAGCGCTCCAGGGCCCGGGCCTCCCCCGGCTGCCAGCCCCCCTTGATGAACTGCACCACCGCCACGTTCTCGCCATGGCCGAGGGTGCGCAGCACCAGGCCCAGGGCGGCGGTGGTCTTGCCTTTGCCGTCGCCGGTGAAAACGAGCACCAGGCCCTTCTCCAGGTTGCGTTCCCCCACCCGCTGCTGCTGCACCTCCCGGCGGCGCTGCATGCGGCGCCGATAGGCCTCCTGGTCGACCTCGGGGGCCAGGTCGCCCCCTGGGCCCAGCTCCTCGGCCTGGCGATCCAGGGCCAGCGCCCCGTCTGCAGCGGCTGGGGTCGTGGAGGCGATCGCCGTCATGGGAGCCGGTTCCGTTTGGCGCACTCTGGCGGAACCCCGGACGCCCCGGGCGGCCCCTGGCCTCAGGAGGCCCGCAGACGGGCCAGGGCGGTGTCGACCGCCTGCTGCTGGTCGCGCCGCGTGATCCAGTGGTGATAGGTGCGGGTGTGGATCGCCACCGAGTGGCCCATCATCCGGGCGGCCACCGTGTCGGGCAGACCGATGTGGATGGTCCGCACCGCCCAGGCATGGCGCAGGTCGTAGGGGGTGATCGGCAGCCCGTAGCGGCGGAACTGCTCCGCCACCCGCCGTCCCACCTGCTGCAGGGTGGTGTGGCGCAGATCGGTGCAGACCTGCGGCAGCCTTCCGTCGCCCTCGGCCAGGCTCTCGAGGCCGAAGCGCTCCACCCAGTCGGGCTGGAACGGCCACACCTGATGCTCGCCAGTCTTGCTGGTGGGCAGCACCCGCAGCACCCTGTCGCCACCGGGCGCCAGGGCGGAAAGATCGCAGAAAAAAACCTCGTGGTTGCGCAGGCCGTAGGTGGCCATCAGGCCGTAGGCCAGGCGCCAGCGGGGATTGGGGATGGCCGCCACCAGTTCCTGGATGCGGGCATCGCTGGGCAGACCCCGGAACCGGGCCACGTGCAGGCCGTAGCCGCCACTGCGCTCGCTCCAGTCGGACGGCAGCGGCAGTTCCAGGTGGCGGGCCAAAGCCCCCAGGGCGATGCCGCACTGCTGGCGGCTGCGGCTGGCCAGGGGGTAGCTCTCCAGCACCTGCTCCAGCAGGGGGGCCTCCACAGCCGTAGCGCCATAGGCCCCGGCGGCCATCGCCTCCAGACGCCGCAGGTAGGGCCGGTAGGCGCCGCTCCAGGTGCTGCGGCTGCCCGCGGGCCGGCGGCGGCGGCGGGGATCGGCGAAGAAGGCGGCCTCGAAACCGGCCAGCAGCGGCCGCAGTTCCCCGGCCTCAGAAGAGGTTTCCGGCGAGGATGGGGGGGCCGCCGCCGGGGCTGTCTTGGTGGACGGGCGCCGGCGCCAGGGCTCCCAGCTGAAGCGGCCCTGCTCCAGCGCCTGCCGGACCCTCTCGAGCTGCCCGAGGGCGGCGGCCACACCGGCGCTGGTGGCCGGCAGCCCCAGGCTGATCCGCTGCACTGGCCGCGCCGCCGTGCCCTGCGGGCAAGGCAGGGGGCCGCGCAAGCCCAGCCGCTGTTGGCGGATCTCCAGGCGCAGGCTGGTGCCCGAGGTCGCCAGGCGCTGATTCTCCTGCCGCACCAGTGCTGCCAGGTCGGCGTCAGCGGTGGCGCCCGGATCGGAAGCGGCTGGCGATGGCAGGGCAGCCAGGGCGATGGCGCGGCAAGCAAGGAGCTCAGCCGGAACCTACCCGTGCCATCCCATGGCCGCCAGGGTGCGGTTCGGTGGCCTGGCTGGCGCCCGCCGGTGGGGAGGCGGCGTTACGCTCAGCCTTTCGGATCGAAGGCATGGCCAGGGTCGGCGTGCTGCTGCTGAACCTCGGCGGTCCGGAACGGATCGAGGATGTCGGGCCTTTCCTCTACAACCTGTTCTCCGATCCGGAGATCATCCGTCTGCCCACTCCGGCGCTGCAGAAGCCGCTGGCCTGGTTGATCAGCACCCTGCGCAGCGGCAAATCCAAGGAGGCCTACCGCTCGATCGGCGGCGGTTCCCCCCTGCGTCGGATCACCGAACAGCAGGCCAGGGAGCTGCAGAGCCGCCTGCGCCAGGAAGGGGTCGACGCCACCAGCTATGTGGCGATGCGCTACTGGCATCCCTTCACCGAATCGGCCGTGGGCGACATCAAGGCCGACGGTGTGGAAGAGGTGGTGGTGCTCCCCCTGTACCCCCATTTCTCGATCAGCACCAGCGGTTCCAGCTTTCGCGAACTGCAGCGGCTGCGTCAGGCCGACCCGGCCTTCCGGCGGCTGCCGATCCGCTGCATCCGCAGCTGGTACGACCATCCGGGTTACATCAACGCCATGGCCGGGCTGATCGCCCGGGAAGTGCACGCCTCCGGCACGCCGGAGTCGGCCCACATCTTCTTCAGTGCCCACGGAGTGCCCAAGAGCTACGTGGAGGAGGCGGGCGATCCGTATCAGCAGGAGATCGAGGCCTGCGCCGCTCTGGTCATGAAACGACTGGAAGAGATGCTGGGCCATGCCAACCCCTCCACCCTCGCCTACCAGAGCCGGGTAGGGCCAGTGGAATGGCTCAAGCCCTACACCGAGGATGCCCTGCGGGAGCTGGGCGAGCAGGGCGTCAAGGAGCTGGTGGTGGTGCCGATCAGCTTCGTCAGCGAACACATCGAGACCCTTGAGGAGATCGACATCGAGTACCGGGAGATCGCCACCGAAGCCGGCATCACCCACTTCCGTCGGGTGCCCGCCCTCGACACCGACCCCACCTTCATCCAGGGCCTCGCCGACCTGGTGCACGAGGCCATGGCCGGCCCGGAAGTGAACCTCGACATGGCGGCCCAACTGCCCAAGAAGGTGAAGCTCTACCCCCAGGACAAGTGGGCCTGGGGCTGGAACAACAGCTCCGAGGTGTGGAACGGCCGACTGGCCATGGTCGGTTTTTCCGCTTTTCTGCTGGAATTGCTGACCGGTCAAGGCCCACTTCATGCCCTCGGACTGCTCTGATCGCCCCAGGCGTCACCGCCTGCGGGGCCGGTCGCTGCTGATGGCGGCGACCCTGGGGCTGAGCAGCCAGGGTCTGCCCGCCGAAGCCCGCAACGCCAGCCTCTGGGGCCGTGGGGCCTTTCCGGTGGCCAGTTTCGCGGGATACACGAGCGGTTTCGGCATGCGCTCCCATCCCCTCAGTGGCGACGTACGGCCCCACTACGGCATCGATATCGCCGCCCCCCTGGGATCGCCGATCCGCAGCTGGTGGACAGGGACGGTGAGTGAGGTGATCGTCGACGGTGGCTGCGGCAACGGACTGGTGATCCGCTCCGGCAGCTACGAGCACATTTATTGCCACCTCAGTGGCCAGGCCGGCAATGGCCTCTACCGCAGCGGCAACGTTCTGCTTCGGGTGGGCCAGCGGGTGGCCACCGGCCAGGTGATCGCTCACGTTGGCCTGACGGGCAGCACCACCGGCCCCCACCTGCACTGGGGCCTGCGCTACCGGGGCACCTGGATGGACCCGGCCCGTGTGTTGCGGGCCATGGCGGAGAGCCGCCGCCAGCGCAACCCAATCCCCCTGCAGCGACCTAACCTGGGTGTCTTCCGCTGATGGTGTCCAGACCGTTGCCCGGCTCGATGCCCTCCGGGACGTCCGGTCTTCCAACCTGACGACCCCCTCCCCCTCGCCAGTCCCAAGCCGCCGCCGTGACGCTCACGCCCCTTTCCACCGCCACAGCCGCCGCAGGGCAAACAGCCGCCGCAGGGCAAACAGCCCCCCCTTCAGCGCCTGAAGCCGCTTCTGAAGGGTCGGTTCCGATGCGGGTGAGTGGGGGCTATGCCCTGATGGATGCCCTGCACCGCCACGGTGTAAGGCACATCTTCGGCTATCCGGGCGGGGCGATCCTGCCCATCTACGACGAGCTCCACAAGGCCGAATCCCGGGGCTGGCTGAAGCACATCCTGGTGCGTCACGAGCAGGGCGGCACCCATGCCGCCGATGCCTACGCCCGTGCCACCGGAAAGGTGGGCGTCTGCTTCGGCACCTCCGGCCCCGGCGCCACCAACCTGGTCACCGGCATCGCCACCGCCCAGATGGATTCGGTGCCGATGGTGGTGATCACCGGGCAAGTGCCTCGGGCCGCCATCGGCACCGATGCCTTCCAGGAAACCGACATCTTCGGCATCACCCTGCCGATCGTCAAACACTCCTGGGTGGTGCGCGATCCCGCCGACATCGGCCGCATCGTGGCGGAGGCCTTCCTGATCGCCGCCAGCGGCCGCCCCGGCCCGGTGCTGATCGACGTGCCCAAGGACGTGGGTGCCGAGGAATTCGACTACACACCGGTGGCCCCGGGGTCGGCGGTGCCCTCCGGCTTCAAGCGTCCGCCGGCCCCCAAGCCGGACGCCATCCGGGCGGCCCTGGCCCTGATCCGCCAGGCCCGACGCCCCCTCCTGTATGTGGGGGGCGGCGCCATCGCCTCCGACGCCCACGCTGAGGTGCACCAGCTGGCGGAGCGGTTCCGTCTGCCTGTCACCACCACCTTGATGGGCAAGGGGGCCTTCGACGAGAACCACCCTCTGGCGGTGGGCATGCTGGGCATGCACGGCACTGCCTACGCCAATTTCGCTGTCACCGAGTGCGATCTGCTGATCGCCGTCGGGGCGCGCTTCGATGACCGGGTCACCGGCCGGCTGGACAGCTTCGCCCCCCGGGCCCAGGTGATCCACATCGACATCGATGCGGCCGAAGTGGGCAAGAACAGGGTGCCCGAGGTGCCGGTCGTCTCCGATGTCCGCCAGGCCCTTGAGGCCCTGCTGCAGGCCTCGGTCGGCGAAAGCTCCAACCGGCGCACCGACGCCTGGCTGGAGCGCATCGACACCTGGAAGCACCACTACCCCCTGGTGATTCCCCAGCCCAGCGGGGACATCGCCCCCCAGGAAGTGGTCATCGCCCTGCGGGAGCTGGCCCCGGAGGCGTTCTACACCACCGATGTGAGCCAGCACCAGATGTGGGCGGCCCAGTTCCTGCGCAACGGACCCCGTCGCTGGATCAGCAGTGCCGGCCTGGGCACCATGGGCTTCGGCATGCCCGCCGCCATGGGCGTCCAAACGGCTTTCCCCGGCGAGCGGGTGATCTGCGTGGCGGGGGACGCCAGCATCCTGATGAACATCCAGGAACTGGGAACCCTCAGCCAGTACCAGCTGCCGGTGAAGGTGGTGGTCATCAACAACGGCTGGCAGGGCATGGTGCGCCAGTGGCAGGAAAGCTTCTACGAAGAGCGCTATTCCAGTTCCGAGATGACCGGAGGCATGCCCGACTTCCCCGCCCTGGCCGAGGCCTTCGGGGTCAAGGGCATCGGCATCACCGACCGGGCCCAGCTGCGCTCCGGCCTCGCTGAAGCCCTGGCCCACCCAGGTCCGGTGTTCGTCGATGTGCGCGTGCGTCGCAACGAGAACTGCTACCCGATGGTTCCTCCAGGAGCCAGCAACGCCCAGATGGTGGGTCTGCCCAGCCATCCCGAACTCGCCATCGATACCATCCGCCAATGCAACGCCTGCGGCAGCACCACAGCCAGCGCCCACCTCTTCTGTCCCAGTTGCGGCGCCAAACTCTGACCCTGCTCGGGGTCCTGCTGGCCCTCCTGTTCGTCTGGCCCGGTGCGGCGGCGGCGGCCGAGGTGTTCCAGGTGCGCAGTGGCACGCTGCTCCAGGTGGGCGATGGAAACCGCAGCTACGCCGTGGAGCTGGCCTGCATGGTGCTGGTGGCGGACCACGAGACGGAGGCGACCGCCTGGCTGCGTCAGGCCCTGCCCCGTCGCACCAAGGTGAATCTTCGCCCCATGGGCCAGCGGGACGGCACGCTCCTGGCCCAGGTGAGCCTGCTCTCCAGCGGCGCCGACATCGCCACCGGCCTTATTGAGGCCGGCCTGGCGCAGGCGGAGGCCTGCCCATGAGCCTCAACCGCACCGCCAAGGGCATCGTGCTGGTGCCCACCCTGCTGCTCGGTGGAGCCTTTCTGGCCGCCGGCACCTGGATGGAGGGCCCCGCTGCCGCCAACCGTGGCCTGGCCCTCACCCTGGGGGGGCTCCTGATGGGAGCCGGTCTGCTGGCCCAGCTGCTGCCCGAATCCGGCCCGGACCCATAGTTGGTGTAGTCAGGGCCAAGGGGATGCGGAACTCCGATCAGCTCGTGGTGCCCCTGGCACGGGTCGGCCTGGAATCCATCGCCGAGGTGGGGGGCAAGAACGCCTCCCTCGGGGAAATGATCCAGCAGCTGGGGCCTGCGGGCGTCCAGGTGCCGGGAGGCTTCGCCACCACGGCCGCCGCCTACCGCCTGTTCATCACGGCCAACGGGCTCAGGCCCGCCCTCGCCGCCCTGCTCGACGGGCTCGACACCAATGACCTGGCGGCCCTGCAGGCGGCCGGCCAGGGGGCCCGCCAGCTGTTGGGTGGGGCAGAACTGCCGCCGCCCCTGGCGGAAGCGATCGTGGCGGCCTACCGGGAGCTGGCCACCGAGATGGCTGCCAGCGGCGTCCCTGCCGCCGTGGCGGTGCGCTCCAGCGCCACGGCCGAGGACCTGCCGGAGGCCAGCTTCGCCGGGCAGCAGGAAACCTACCTGCACGTCGAGGGGGAAGCGGCCCTGCTGGCGGCCTGCCGGCGTTGCTACGCCTCCCTGTTCACCAATCGGGCCATCGCCTACCGGCAGCAGCATGGCTTCGATCACCTGGAGGTGGCCCTCTCGATCGGGGTGCAGCGCATGGTACGCTCCGACCTGGCCAGCTCCGGGGTGATGTTCAGCATCGACACCGAAACCGGTTTCCGCGACGCCGTGCTGCTGACCGCCGCCTACGGGCTGGGGGAAAACGTGGTGCAGGGCGCCGTGAATCCGGATGAATGGCTGATCTTCAAGCCCACCCTGGAGCAGGGTTTCGCCCCGATCCTCAGCCGGCGGCTGGGCAGCAAGGCGCTGCGCATGGTCTACGCCGACCCCAGCGACGACGCGGCGGGTGGCGATGGCCGGGCGGTGCGCAACGAAGCGGTGTCCCCGGACGACAGCCGGCGCTTCGCCCTCAGCGATGGCGAGGCGCTCACCCTGGCGCGCTGGGCCTGCGTGATCGAACGCCACTACAGCGAGCGCCGGGGGGTGCCCACCCCGATGGACATCGAATGGGCCAAGGACGGCCTCAGCGGGGCGCTGTTCATCCTCCAGGCCCGGCCGGAGACGGTGGAATCCCGCCGGGGCGGGGCGGTGCTGCGCAGCTGGCACCTGGAGCCGCACCAGGCTGAGGAGATCACCAGCGGCCGGGCCATCGGTGCCTCGGTGAGCAGCGGCCGGGCCCGGGTGATCAACGATCCCAGCGAGATCGCCCGGTTCAGCAACGGCGACCTGCTGGTCACCCGTCGCACCGACCCCGACTGGGAGCCGATCCTGAGGAAGGCCAGCGGTGTGGTCACCGACCAGGGAGGGCGCACCTGCCACGCGGCGATCATCGCCCGTGAGATGGGCCTGACGGCGATCGTCGGCACGGGCGACAGCACCAGCCGCATCGGCGACGGCGACACCGTCACCCTCAGCTGCTGCGAGGGGGATGTGGGCCATGTGTACCGCGGGGCCCTGCCCTTCCGGGTGGAGGAGCAGGCCATCGACGACCTGCCGGACACCCGCACCAGGATCCTGATCAACGTGGGCAATCCCGAGGAGGCCTTCAACCTGGCCTCGATTCCCTGCGACGGAGTGGGGCTGGCCCGTTTGGAATTCATCATCGCCAACCACATCCGGGTGCACCCGATGGCGTTGCTGCAGCCCGAACGGGTGACGGCGGCGGCCGATCGGGCCGCCATCGCCGAGCTGGTCGTGGGCTACGACGACCCGGCCGATTACTACGTGGACCTGCTGAGCCAGGGCATGGCCCGGATCGCCGCCGCCTTCCATCCCCGGCCGGTGATCCTGCGCTTCTCCGACTTCAAGAGCAACGAATACGCCCGACTGCTGGGCGGGTCGGCCTTCGAGCCGGCGGAGGAGAACCCGATGATCGGCTGGCGGGGGGCGTCGCGTTACTACGCGCCGGCCTTCCGCGCCGCCTTCGCCCTGGAGTGCCGGGCCCTGCGCCGGGTGCGGGAGTCGATGGGTCTGGGCAACGTGATCCCGATGATCCCCTTCTGCCGCACCCCCGAGGAGGGGGACCGGGTGCTGGCCGTGATGGCCGCCGAAGGACTGGTGCGTGGAAAGGACGGGCTGGAGGTGTATGTGATGTGCGAGCTGCCCAGCAACGTGATCGGTGCTGAAGCCTTCGCCGAGCGCTTCGACGGCTTCTCGATCGGCTCCAACGACCTCACCCAGCTGACCCTGGGACTGGATCGGGACTCCGCCCTGGTGGCGGACCTGTTCGACGAGCGGCATCCCACGGTCAAGGAGATGATCCGCCTGGCGATCCGCACGGCCCGGCGTTGCGGCCGCAAGATCGGCATCTGCGGCCAGGCCCCCAGCGACTATCCCGACTTCGCCCGTTTCCTGGTGGAGGAAGGGATCGACTCGATCAGCCTCAACCCCGATGCGGTCGTAACGACCCGCATCGCCATCGCCGCCATGGAGGCCGAGCTGGACGCTGCCGCCTCAGCAGGAAGCCTGACGCAGCCCGACTGAGGGGGCGCCCATGGGTGGGGCCCAAAGGCGAAGGAGCAGCAGGCCGTGGGCGCTGCAGCGCACCACACAGAGCGCCGCCAGACCCATGCAGAGGGGACAGTGAGCCAGACCCATCAGAACTCCGGCCCCAACCTCGATCAGCTTCCACCATGGCACCTTCCGAGGCGCCGTGCCCTAGAACGCCAACAGACCCCTGCCTGCACCGGCCGTGCTGCGCCTCAGCGAGCTGAAGTTGCCGCTCGATCACAGCGCCGCCGATCTGGAGGCGGCCATCAGCCAGCGGCTGGGGCTGGCGCCCGGTGAACTGCGCGGCCACCAGCTGGTGAAACGCAGCGTCGATGCCCGCCGGCGCGGGGCCATTTCCCTGGTGTACTGCCTCGACCTCGCACTCGAGGGCGGCGCCCGGCGCCGCCTGCTGCGCCGCTTCGCCGGCGATCCCCACCTGCGACCAACCCCGGACAGCCGCTACCGCCCCGTGGCCCGGGCCGAGGCGACGGGCCAGGCACTTCGACCGGTGGTGGTGGGCGCCGGCCCCTGCGGCTATTTCGCCGCCCTGCTGCTGGCCCAGATGGGTTGGCGGCCCCTGCTGCTGGAGCGGGGCAAGGTGGTGAAGGAGCGCACGGCGGACACCTTTGGCTTCTGGCAAGGACGGCG
>JBBQIH010000025.1:0-13876 GCA_038324725.1 Cyanobacteriota bacterium
ATCCTCAGCCAGTTGGGACGCTGGGGCCTGACCAGCTTTCCCAGCAACTGGCAGGAGGTGGCGGATCGGGTTCAGGACCGCGCCCTGTTCCGCGGCGCCGCCGCTGCCCTTGGGCTGCCGACCACCGAACGACCCCCGTTACCGGTGATGGCGTTCGACGGTGACCGGCTCGATCCGTTCGATCCCCTGGGCTACCTCGACCGTCTTGCCGTCAAAAGCCAGGTGACGGTGGCCGCGGCGCCACTGCCCGCCCCGGGGTACGCCCCCGCCCCGGCCCCGGCCAGTCGCTGACGACCCCTTGCGTCCCCTTCCCCCTTCGCCTGCATGCAGACTCTGACGTCCCCCCAGCTCACCGAAACCGGCACCGCTGCACCATTCCTGGTGATCGATGGCGTCAGCAAGGTGTACCCCACCCCGAAGGGCCCCTACACCGTGCTCGACAACATCAGCCTGGAGGTGTCGGAGGGGGAATTCATCTGTGTCATCGGCCATTCCGGTTGCGGCAAATCCACCCTTCTCGACCTGGTCTCGGGTTTTGGCCAGCCCACCACTGGAGAGGTGCGGCTGGAGTCGGTGCCGATCCGCGAACCGGGACCGGACCGCATGGTGGTGTTTCAGAACTATTCGTTGCTGCCCTGGATGTCGGCCGCCGAGAACGTGGCCCTGGCGGTGAACAACGTGTTCCCCCATCTCAAACGCAACGGCGACGCCAACCGGATCGTCGAGAGCCATCTGGCCATGGTGGGGCTGAGTGAGGCGGCCGACAAGAAACCGGGCAGCCTTTCAGGGGGAATGAAGCAACGGGTCTCGATCGCCCGGGCCCTGGCCCTCCAGCCCAAGGTGCTGATTCTCGACGAACCGTTCGGAGCCCTGGACCCGATCACCAAGGAGGAGCTGCAGGAGGAGCTGCTCAAGATCTGGCAGGAGCACAAGGTGACGGTGCTGATGATCACCCACTCGATCGATGAGGCCCTGTTCCTGGCCGACCGGGTCGTGATGATGACCAACGGACCATCGGCGACGATCGGCGAAATTCTCGAGCTGCCCTTCCCGAGGCCCCGCCAGCGGGCCCAGATGATGGAACTTCCGGAGTACTACGACATCCGCAACCACGCCCTCGACTTCCTCTACCGGCGATTCGCCCACGACGACCAGTGACGTAGCTATGCGCTGGGCCGCACCTGCACCGCAGCGGCCTTGAGCTCCGGCTGCTGGGAGATCGGACAGCCCAGGGCATGCATCAGCCGGTTGGCCTCACAGGCCGGTTCCTGGGCCGCTCCCCAGTGCATGGGCAGGAACACCGTGCCCTGGCGAATGCGATCGGTGACCTGCACCCTGGCCGTCACGGCGCCCCTTCTGGAGATCACCTCGGCCCAGCCCCCATCCCGCAACCGGTACGTCCGGGCGTCGACAGGGTGGACCTCCAGCAGCGCCTCGCCATGGGGCCGCAGCAACCGCGCCACATGGGCCGTGCGGGTCATGGTGTGCCACTGCTCCAGGTAGCGACCCACGGTGAGTACCAGGGGGTAGTCGTCGTCGGGGGGTTCGCCCAGGCCCATGGGCGCCTCGCTGATCAGGCGGGCGCGGCCTGAGGCCGTGGGGAAGCGGCCGGAGGTGTGCAGCCGCGGGGTGCCCCCACCCGGAGGCGTGCCCGATGGGAACGGCCACTGCTGGGGACCATGCTCCTGCAGCAACCCATGGCTGAGGCCACCGAGATCGCAGACCCTGCCGGTGGTGATCGCCACGAATTCGGCGAACACCTCGGCCGAGGAGCCGTAGCGGAACTGCTCCTGGAAGCCCAGGCGACGGCCCAGTTCCGCGAAGATCGCCCAGTCGGGTCGGGCCTCGCCAGGGGGGCAACGAAAGGCTGGGCAATAGGTGACGCGCCGCTCGGAATTGGTCATCACCCCGGCCTTCTCGCTCCACTGCGCCGCCGGCAGCACGAGATGGGCCAGGGCGGCCGTTTCGGTGCCGGCATAGGCCTCATTGAGCACGACCATCGGGCAGCGGGCCACCGCCGCCCGCACCCGATCCAGCCAGGGAAGGCTCACCAGCGGATTGGTGGCCGCCACCCACCAGAGCCCCAGGGCGTCCCTTTCCATCGCCTCGATCTGCTCCCACACGGTGAGTCCCGATTGCGGGGCGATGGCGCCCGGAGCCAGGCCCCAGTGCTGCTCCATGTCGGCGCGATCCCCGGCCTCGGTGACGTGGCGGTAGCCCGGCAGCAGCTTGGCGAGGCCACCGGCTTCACGGCCTCCCATCGCATTGGGCTGGCCGGTGAGGGAGAAGGGCCCGGCACCGGGCTTGCCGATCTGGCCGCTGACGAGATGGAGGTTGATGATCCCCGACACCGTGGCGGTGCCTTCCACGCTCTGATTCACCCCCATCGACCAGAGGCTCAGCACAGTGCGGCTCTCCACCCATCGGGCGGCGAGCCGGCGCAGCTGCGGCTCCTCAATGCCGCAGAAGCGACTCACCTTGTCAGGTGTCCACAGCGCCCACAGCTCAGCCAACGCCTCGAAGCCCTCGGTGGACGCCGCCACATAGGCCCGATCCACCCCACCCATGTCCAGGAGCAGATGGCCGAGGCCATGCAGCAGCGCCAGATCGGTGCCGGGTCGGATGGCCAGGTGCAGATCGGCCACCTCGCTGGTGGCCGTGGCGCGCGGATCGACGACCACGATCTGCAGGGCCTGACCCAACTTGCGTTTGCGCTTCAGCAGGCGCTGGAACAGCACCGGATGGCACTCTGCCGTGTTGGTGCCGATCAGCAGCACCGTTTCAGCCTGATCGAGATCGTCGTAGCAACAGGGGGGACCGTCGGTACCGAAGCTGCGGACATAGCCCGAGACGGCCGAACTCATGCACAGCCGCGAATTGGCATCGAAGTTATTGCTGCCCAGCGCCCCTTTGATGAGTTTGTTTGCGACGTAATAGTCCTCGGTAAGGAACTGCCCGGAGCCATACATCGCAATGCCCGCTGGCCCCTTCTCAGCCAGGGTGCGACGCACCTGGGACACCAGCAGGTCGAAGGCCCGCTCCCAGCTGATCGGCGCGAAGGGCTGGTCGGTGCTCTGCCGGTACAGCGGGGTGGTGAGGCGGTTGTGGTGCAGGGTTTCCCCCACCGTGGCCCCCTTGACGCAGACCTGTCCCAGGGAAGAGGGGTGGTGGCGGTCGCCGCGTGCCGTCCAGATCGCCTCACTGGCGGCCGCCCCCACCGCTGGGGGCTTCATCTCCAGGCCGCAGCCCACACCGCAGTAGGGGCATTGGGCCCGGGCGGGGCCGTTGGTGGGGGGGTGGCTCAAGGGCGCGGGCGGACGACAGAAGCAGGCAGCCTTCCGGCGGACGCTGGGGGCTTCAGCAGCGGCTGCCGGCCACCACCATGCGCGCCACGGCCGGTGGCAGGAGCTTAAGTGAGCGCGACAACTCCTTCCCCTGCGAGACCGACGTGACCACGCTCGAGAACGGACCCTCCCCCAGCGGCGAGGTGATCCTCATCCGCCATGGAGAAACGGCTTGGAGCCTCTCGGGACAACACACGGGCAGCACCGACATCCCCCTCACCGAACGGGGCGAATTGGCCGCCCGCGGTCTGGCCCCGGTCCTGACGGCGAGCCCGTTCTCCCTGGTGCTGTCCAGCCCGCTGCAGCGGGCCCGGCGCACCTGCGAACTGGCGGGCCTGGCCGGGCAGGCCCACCTTGAGCCCGATCTCATCGAATGGAACTACGGGGCCTACGAAGGTCTGACGTACACAGAGATCCAGGGTCTCCAGCCCGGCTGGATGGTGTTCCGCGATGGCTGCCCTGAGGGGGAGAGTCCCGCCCAGGTGGGGGAACGGGTCGACCGGGTGATCCAGCGGCTGCAGCAGAGCGGCGGCCGGGTGGCCCTGTTTGCCCACGGGCATCTGCTGCGGGTGTTCGTGGCGCGCTGGATCGGGCTGCCGCCCAGCCACGGCGCCCATTTCCTGCTCGACACCGCCACGCTCACGATTCTTTCCAACTACCGGGGACTCCCGGCCGTGAAGTGCTGGAATGCACCGCTGAATCCGGTTGCCTGATGGCTCCGCCGCGTTCCTTTACCTGCGCGGGGTAGGAGGGTTTGAAGGCTTCGGCAGCCCGTTCTCCAGCCTCCCCTCAGCGTGACCGACGCCTTCCCGATCGATCTGGCGGCCTACCAGCCCCTGGCGCTTGATCCCAACCAGCCGGAACTGAGCCCGTCCCAGCGGCAGGCCCTGCGCGCCAACATCCAGCTCTGCCGGGACGCGATCGTCTTCTTCACCGCCACCGGCGCTGCCCGGGGGGTGGGTGGCCACACCGGCGGCCCCTACGACACCGTGCCGGAGGTGATGATCCTCGACGGTTTCTTCCGCGGCGCCCCGGAGCGCTTCGTGCCGGTCTTCTTCGATGAGGCTGGCCACCGGGTGGCCACCCAATACCTGATGGCGGTGCTGCGGGGCCAGCTGCAGGCCAGCAATCTGATGCAGTACCGGGCCGCCTATTCGCGCCTTCCCGGCCACCCGGAACTCGGTCTCACCCCCGGGGTGGAGTTCAGCTCGGGCCGGCTGGGGCACCTCTGGCCGTTCGTGAACGGGGTGGCCCTGGCCCATCCCGGCCGGATCCTCTTCTGCCTGGGCTCCGACGGCGCCCAGCAGGAGGGGGATGACGCCGAAGCGGCCCGCTTCGCGGTGGCCCACGGCCTCGACGTGAAGCTGGTGATCGACGACAACGACGTCACCATCGCCGGCCATCCCTCCCAATACCAGAAGGGGTACGACGTGGGCCGCACCCTGGCCGGCCAGGGCCTGGCCACGCTCAGCGGCGATGGCGAGGATCTCGACGACCTCTACGGCAGGCTCTGTGCCGCCGTGGCCACCGACGGGCCGGTGGCGGTGATCAACAAACGGCCGATGCCCACCCACGGCCACGACGTGATCCCCGTCGACCTGGCGATCGCCTATCTGGAGCAGCGCGGCCAGCACGCGGCCGCCGCCTGCCTCAAGGCGATCGAAAAACCCGTCAATCCCAACGTCTACCTGGGCTCCAGCCGCACCACCGCCGCCAACCGCAACATCTTCGGCGACACGGTCGTGGCGGTGCTCTCCCGGCTGGAGTCCAGCGAGCGCAAGGACACGGTGCTCTGCGTCGACTCCGATCTGGAGGGGTCCTGCGGTCTGAGCCAGATCCGCAAGGCCTATCCGGAGATCTTCATCAGCGGCGGCATCATGGAGCGGGCCAGCTTCTCCGCCGCCGCTGGCTTCGGCATGCAGAAAGGACGTCAGGGTCTGTTCGCCACCTTCAGTGCCTTCCTGGAGATGTGCATCTCGGAGATCACCATGGCGCGCCTGAACGGCGCCAACGTGCTCTGCCATTTCTCCCATGCCGGCGTGGACGACATGGCCGACAACACCTGCCATTTCGGCCTCAACAACCTGTTCGCCGACAACGGTCTGGAGGACGATCACCACCCCACCCGGCTCTATTTCCCCGCCGATGCGGGGCAGATGCGGGCCTGTGTGGAGGCGGTGTTCCACGATCCCGGTCTGCGCTTCATCTTCTCGACCCGCTCCAAAGTGCCCGACCTGCTGGATGAGCAGGGCAACGACCTGCACGGGGACGGCTATGTGTTTGAGCCGGGGCGGGACGAAGTGGTGCGCGACGGCGGGGCCGGCACGATCATCAGCTTCGGGGACTGCCTCTACCGAGCTCTCGATGCGGTGGAGCGGCTGCGCCAGGAGGGCACCGCCGTGCGCCTGATCAACAAGGCCAGCCTCAACGTGGTGGACGAGACGATGATGGAAACCATCGGCCGTTCACCCTTCGTGCTGGTGGTGGAAGCCTTCAACCGGCGCACCGGCCTGGGCAGCCGTTTCGGCACCTGGTTGCTGGAGCGGGGCTACCACCCCAGGTACGCCCATCTGGGCACCTGGCGCGAAGGCTGCGGCGGCCTCTGGGAGCAGGCACCCCACCAGGGCATCGACAGCGAAGGAATCCTGGCCCACGTGCGCAACTTGCTGGGCTGAACGCACGCCCAGGATTGAGGACGCTGCATGTCGGATTGCTGACCCCCCCAAAGGAGGGCCATTGATTTACCAGTTTTTTAACGCGGGCAGGCGAAAGTTGAACTCATAGCCCCCTGCCTGTGACGGTCATGACCATCTCGACGATGGCTCCCTTCGAGGCCCAGTCCTCAACACCGGATTTTGAGCAGGAACTGTCCCTGATCGATGCCTGGTGGCGCGCGGCCAACTACCTGGCGGTGGGGATGATCTATCTGCGCGAAAACCCGCTGCTGGCCGAACCCCTGCGCTTTGAGCACGTCAAGGCACGGCTGCTGGGCCACTGGGGCTCCTCCCCCGGTCAGGCCTTCATCTGGGCCCATGCCAACCGGGTGATCCGCCGCCATGACCTCGACATGATCTACCTGTCGGGGCCGGGGCACGGCGCCCCCGGGGTGCTGGGCCCCACCTACCTCGACGGCAGCTACAGCGAGGTCTACCCCGACGAGAGCCAGGACGCCGAGGGGATGCACCGCTTCTTCAAGCAGTTCTCCTTCCCCGGCCACATCGGCAGCCACTGCACCCCGGAAACCCCCGGTTCGATCCATGAGGGCGGCGAGCTCGGCTACGTGCTGTCGCACGCCTGCGGGGCGGTGTTCGACAACCCCAACCTGATCGCCCTGGCCTGTGTGGGCGATGGCGAGGCCGAGACCGGCCCCCTGGCCACCTCCTGGCACATCAACAAGTTCCTCAACCCGATCGGCGACGGGGCGGTGCTGCCGGTGCTGCACCTCAACGGCTACAAGATCGCCAACCCCACCCTGCTGGCCCGTATCCCCCACGAAGAGCTGGCCAGCCTGATGCGTGGCTACGGCTGGGATCCGATCTTCGTCGAAGGCCACGAGCCGATGGCCATGCACCGGGCCATGGCCGCCGCCATGGACCAGGCGATCGGGCGCATCCTGGAGATTCGCGCCGAGGCTCGCGCCAGCGGCGAGGCGGTCCGCCCCGCCTGGCCGATGATCGTGCTGCGCTCGCCCAAGGGCTGGACCGGACCGGCCTCCCTGCACGGCAAGAAGCTGGAGGGCTTCTGGCGGGCCCACCAGGTGCCCCTGGCCGCGCCGAACACAGATCCAGAGCAGCTGCACCTGCTCGAGGAATGGCTCAGGAGCTACCGGCCCGAGGAGCTGTTCGATGCGAGCGGCACCCTGCGGCCGGAACTGCAGGCGCTCTCGCCCGAGGGAAACCGGCGGATGGGCTCCAATCCCCACGCCAACGGCGGCCTGCTGCGCCGCAAGCTGCAGTTCCCACCTCTGGAGGACTACGCGGTGGAGGTGGCGGCGCCGGGCGCCACGGAGGAGGAGAACACCTACCCCCTGGGCGAACTGCTGCGTGACATCATCCAGGCCAATCCCTACTCCATGCGGGTGTTCGGGCCCGATGAAACCGCCTCCAACCGTCTGCAGGCGATCTACGAAGTCAGCAAGAAGGTGTGGATGGAGGAGTTCCTTCCTGAAGACCTCAACGGCAGTGAACTGGCCCGCAACGGGCGGGTGGTGGAGATGCTCAGCGAGCACACCCTGGTGGGGATGATGGAGGGCTACCTGCTCACCGGGCGCTACGGCTTCTTCCACACCTACGAGGCCTTCGCCCATGTGATCGCCTCGATGTTCAACCAGCACGCCAAGTGGCTGGAATCCTGCCTCCTGCATGCCACCTGGCGGGCCCCGATCGGACCCTGGAACTGTCTGATCTCCTCCACGGTGTGGCGGCAGGACCACAACGGCTTCACCCACCAGGATCCGGGCTTCATCGACCTGGCCGGCAACAAGAGTGGGGATGTGGTGCGGGTGTACCTGCCGGCGGACGCCAACTGCCTGCTGGCCGTGGCGGAGGAGGCCCTGCAGGAAACCAACGTCTGCAACATCATCGTCTCCGACAAGCAGAAGCACCTGCAGTACTTCACCCTGGAGCAGGCACGGCGCCATGTGGCCAAGGGGGTCAGCATCGTCGGCTGGGCCAGCAACGACGACTGCGGCGTCGAGCCGGATGAGCCGGATGTGGTGATGGCCTGCGCCGGTGACATCCCCACCAAGGAGACATTGGCGGCGGTGGAGATCCTGCACCGGGAGATCCCGAGTCTGCGCATCCGGGTGATCAACGTGGTCAAGCTGTTCGCCCTCACCGAGCCGAACGAACATCCCCACGGTCTCAGCGACCGGGATTTCGACACCCTGTTCACCACCGACCGGCCGGTGATCTTCAACTTCCATGGCTATCCCTGGCTGATCCACAGGCTCACCTACCGCCGCACCAACCACGCCAACATTCACGTGCGTGGCTACAAGGAGAAGGGCAACATCAACACGCCCCTTGAACTGGCGATGAACAACCAGATCGACCGCTTCAATCTCGTCATCGACGTGGTCAATCGGGTGCCTTTCCTGCGCTCCCGCGCCGCCCATGTCAAGGAGCGGATGCAGGATGCGATCCTGTCCCACCGCGCCTACGCCCACACCCACGGCACCGATGCCCCGGAAGTGACCGACTGGCGCTGGACGCTGCCGATCGCTGGCCGCGGATGACGGCATCGGCCACGGCGACAGCGCCCGGCATGGGCGAGGTGCTGGTGCTGAACGCCGGCAGCTCCAGCCTCAAGGTCTCCGTGCACGGGCGCGACGGTGACCGCCTCTGGAGCGACCAGCGAACATGGAGCATCGCCGCCACCGAAGACATCGAGGCGGTGCTGGACGCCTGGCTACCCGAGGCGCTGGCGGCCTGGGGAGAGGGGCTCATCCGCGCCGGCCACCGCGTGGTCCATGGCGGCGAGCGCTTCACAGCCCCCGTCCGCCTCGACGCGGAGGTGCTGGACGTGCTGGAGGGGCTGGTGCCCCTGGCTCCGTTGCACAACGGGCCGGCCCTGCGGGTGATGCGCTGGCTGAGCGGCTGGAAGCCCGAGATCGAACAGTGGGCCTGCTTCGATACGGCCTTCCACGGCACCCTGCTGCCGGCGGCCCGCACCTACGCGATTCCTGCCCGCTGGCGCGCCGAGGGCCTGCGCCGCTTCGGCTTCCACGGCCTCAACCATCAACACGTGGCCGAAAGCGTGGCCCAGCGCCGAGCCGAAGCCGCCGGCCGCGACGCGCTGCGGCTGATCAGCTGCCACCTCGGCGCCGGCTGCTCCCTCTGCGCCATCCGCGGGGGGCGCAGCATCGCCACCACGATGGGCTACACCCCCATGGAGGGTCTGGTGATGGCCACCCGCAGCGGTTCGGTGGATCCGGGCCTGTTGCTGCACCAGCTGCGCCAGGGGGCCACCGTCGAGGAGCTCGCCCACGACCTGCAGCAGGAGAGCGGGCTGCTGGGTCTCTCAGAGCTGAGTCCGAGCATGAAGGACCTGCGCCTGGCCGCCGCCGATGGCCACGGGGGGGCCCAGCTGGCGATCGCGGTGTTCCGCCACCAGCTGCTGCAAGGGATCGGGGCCATGGCCGCCTCGCTGGGAGGGGTCGATGTGGTGGCCCTCACCGGCGGCATCGGCGAGCACGATGGGGCGTTGAAGCAGGAGTTGGAGGCGGAGCTCGCCTGGCTGGAGCCGTTCGAACTGCTGCAGGTCCCCGCCGATGAGGAGGGGGTGATCGCCCGTCACTGCGGCGCTGCGGGCACCTGAAGCCTCAGGGTCGCCGCCAGGATTCGCGATGCATCCAGCTGATCCAGTCGGCGGAGATCTGCTGGGGGCAGACGGCCTCACATTCCAGGTGGCTGCTGCAGCTGCCGAAGCCTTCGTTGACCATTTGCGCCTGCAACGCCCGGGCCCGGTGCTGCCGCTCCGGCTGGCCCTGGGGCAACTGGCCCAGATGCGCCAGCTTGGCCGCCACAAAGAGGCTGGCTGAGGCGTTGCGGCAGCTGGCCACACAGGCGCCGCAGCCGATGCAGGTGGCCGCGTCGAAGGCCATGGCCGCCTGCTCGTGGCCGACCAGCAGGGTGTTCGCTTCCGGCGCACTGCCGGTGTTGATCGAGCAATACCCGCCTGCAGCGATGATCCGGTCGAAGGCGGAGCGATCCACGGCCAGATCCTGCAAGACGGGAAAGGCCCGGGCGCGGAAGGGTTCCAGCGTCAGCACCGCGCCATCGCGGAACTGACGCAGGTAGAGCTGGCAGACGCTGGTGGCCCGCTGGGGCCCCTGGGCCTGGCCGTTGACGAGAAATCCGCAGGACCCACAGATGCCCTCGCGGCAGTCGTGCTCGAACCCCACAGGGCGGTCCCCTGCAGCGATCAGCCGTTCGTTGAGCAGGTCGAGGGCCTCCAACAGGGAGAGGTCGGTGGAGACCGCGTCCAGCCGATGAACCTCAAAACCACCGGGCTTGGCGGAACCGGCCTGGCGCCAAATTCTCAGGGTGAGCGAAACGGTGGTCATCGGAACAGCCTTGGCATGGGCGTCGCCGTTAGCGGGACCTGGAAGGCGCCAAGCTCACGTGCCGATTCTGCCGCTCAATTGGCGGTGATGTTGTCGTTCCACGTCATCGCCGCGGTGCCGGGCCAGGCGGCGTGGGAAAGATGCAATACTCAGTCAATTTTCAGTATTGGTGTCCGACCCCATGCCCGACCGGGTCCCTGCCGCTGAGTGAATGACCAACGCAAGCTGGTGGTGGAACTGCGCCGGTCGATGGGACGGCTTGAAGCGGCTCTGGGCACCATCAGCGACGCCCTGGTGATCACCAGCTGCGAGGGGCGGGTGCTCTGGTGCAACGCCAGCTATGGGGAGCTGGTGGCGCGGACCCCTCCGTCCCTGCTGGGCGAATCGATCTACGACCAGCTTCCCCGCGACTGTGACGGTGCCTCCCTGCTGAACCCGGAGCAGGTGCTGGCCGGCAACGACCAGGGAGGGCCGTTCACCAAGGTCCTGCATCGCAAGGAGCTGCGCGCCCTCGAGATCGAGTGGAAGCCCATCCGCAGTGAGCGGCTCCGCCCCCTGATCTTCTGCTTCCGCGACGTCAGCGCCCTGCTCTCCTACGAGCAACTGCGGGTCGAGGCCGAACGGATCGAGCGGCGCCGCCAGCAGACCGAGAATCTGAACCGGGCGCTCGAGCAGGAACGCCTCGCCCTGGCCACCAAAGTGATGGAGTGCCCAGTCACCGGCCTGCCCAATCGCCGCGCCCTGCACGTCAGCATCCGTGCGGCCCTGAAGACCCAGCGGGAGAATGGGGGCCGGATCAGCATCCTGTTCTGCGATCTCAACTCCTTCAAGGAGATCAACGATCTGCATGGGCATCAGATCGGTGATGACCTGCTGATCGAGATCGGCCGCCGACTGCAGCGATCCTTGCGTTTTGGAGACATCCTGTCGCGCCTCGGTGGCGACGAATTCGTGGTGCTCACCATGGGCATTTTTGATGAGGGCGATGCCCTGCAACTGGCGATGCGCCTCAATGACGCTGTCGGCCAGACCTGGTCGGTGGAAGATCATACGATCCGCCCATCGATGAGCATCGGCATCACCATCTCGGACGATCCGGAGATCTCCGTCAATGAATTGATCCGGCGGGCGGATCTTGCCATGTACGAAGCCAAGACCAACGGCGATCAGCACATCTCTTTCTACCATTCCTCCATCGACAAAAAGGTCAGAAAGAACATCCACCTGCGTCATCAGCTGGAGGGGGCCCTCCTGCACGAGGCCATGTTCCTGGCCTATCAGCCGATCGTGGAGCTGGGCAACCGCATGGTGGTGGGGATGGAGGCCCTATTGCGCCTCGGTGCCGTGGCCGCGCCGATTGCCACCCCGTCTGAATTCATCCCGCTCGCCGAACGCACGGCCCTGATCCTGCCGATCGGCCGCTGGGTGATCAGCCAGGCCCTGGAGCAGCTTTGCCAACTCCGCGCCGAGGGTTCGGACGTCACCATGGCGATCAACGTCAGTCCCCTGCAGCTGAAGGAAAGAGGCCTCAGCGACTTCTTCCTCAGCCAGGCGGAACGCTCCAGTGTGGATCCCTCCTGGACGGTGATCGAGGTGACCGAAAGCATCCTGATCGAACATCCCGATCTGGCCACGTCCGAGCTGCGTCGATTAAGGGAAGCCGGCGTCAAGGTGCATCTCGATGACTTCGGCACGGGCTACTCGAGCATGTCCTGGCTGGCGCGACTACCGATTGACACGATCAAGGTGGATCGAAGTTTCATCTCCGATTTTCTCCACGATCACCGTAAGGCCGTGGTGCTGGAAGCCATGATTCGTCTCTCCCGCGACTTGGGCCTGGGCCTGATCGCCGAAGGCATCGAGACCGCCGAGCAGCATGCGGGCCTTCTCGCCATGGGCTGCGCCCGGGGTCAGGGCTTTCTCTTCGGCCGTCCCGAGCCCCTCATCCGTAGCTGCGCGGTCCCGGCGTGACGGTTCGGAAGACCAGCGGCTCGCTATGGCGCACGGGCGTGGCTCCGGGCCGGTGCTCCCAGGCCGCGATGTGGGCGAAGCGCTCGTCATCCCGCAGGGCTTCGCCAGACGCGGTCTGATGGTCCTCGCGGAAATGGGCACCGCAGGATTCCTGCCGCGCCAGGGCGTCCCGCAGCATCAGATCCGCCAGTCCGAAGAAGTCCTCCAGCCGCAGGGCCTTGGCCAGTTCAGCGTCAAGAACGCCGTCATCGCCTGGGATGCAGACCTCCGCCAGGAAGCCGAGCCGTAGCGTCTCCACCTCGCCAAGCGCCGCCGCCAGGCGATCGGCTTGGCGGCTGATGCCGCAGGCGTCGATCATCAAATGGCCGAGCCTCCGGTGGAAGACATCCACGGGCTGGGAGCCGCCCGTGCGGCGGAGGGCTTCGATGCGTGCCTCCACCGTCGCCAGCGCCTCGCAACAGGCCGGGTGGTCGGCGGGCAGGGTGCCCCCCGCGGCACGTCCCGCCAGCCAGCCCGTCACCGTCGCCGGGGCGATGAAGTAGCCATCGGCCAGCGCCTGCATCAGGGCACTGGCCCCCAGCCGGTTGGCGCCGTGCTCGGAGAAGTTGGCCTCCCCAAGCACGAAAAGACCGGGCACCGTGCTCATCAGGTGGTAGTCGACCCACAGCCCGCCCATCGTGTAGTGGGGGGCGGGATAGATCCGCATGGGGGTGGTTCTGGGATCCTCGCCGGTGATTCGCTCGTACATCTCCAGCAGGTTTCCGTAGCGCGTCTCAATCGCCGCCGTCCCGTCCCTGGCGACGGCCTCGGCCAGGTCGAGATAGACGGAGCGGCCCCCGGGGCCAACCCCCCGGCCCTCCAGACAGAGCTCCCGAGCCCGCCGTGAGGCCAGATCCCGCGGCACCAGGTTGCCGTAGCTGGGGTACTGGCGCTCGAGGAAGTAATCCCGTTCCGCTTCCGGGATCGCCGCCGGCGGCCGGTCGTCGCCCGGCCGCAGCGGCAGCCAGATGCGACCGTCGTTGCGCAGGCTCTCGCTCATCAAGGTGAGCTTGCTCTGGTGGGCATCACCGCTGGGGATGCAGGTGGGGTGAATCTGGGTGAAGCAGGGGTTGGCGAAACAGGCCCCACGCCGGTGGGCCTGCCAGATCGCGGTGGCATTCGACTTCAGGGCATTGGTGGAGAGATAGAAGACGTTCGAATAACCGCCGGTGGCCAGCAGCACCGCATCGGCGCTGAGCACCTCCAGGGCGCCGCTGATCTGGTGCCGGCAGACCACCCCCCTGGCCACACCGTCGTGGACGATCAGATCGAGCATGTCCCGGCGGCAGAGCAGCTCCACCCGCCCGGCGGCGACCTGACGCAGCATCGCCTGGTAGGCGCCATACAGCAGTTGCTGCCCCGTCTGGCCCCGGGCGTAGAAGGTGCGGCTCACCAGGGCCCCACCGAAGCTGCGATTGGCCAGGGTGCCGCCGTACTCCCGCGCGAACGGCACCCC
>JBBQIH010000026.1:0-13523 GCA_038324725.1 Cyanobacteriota bacterium
CCTCCCAGGCCACAGCGGCCAGACGGCTGGGAAAACTGAGCAGCCCAAGCATCACGAACAGCAGAATCTGGCCCAGCCAGGCGGCGGCGTCGTGGAACAGCAAGATGCCATGACGAAACACGATGGGACTGCTGCCGAGCACAATCCCTGCGAGATCAACGGCCAGAAAGCCGCTGCCGCCAAGCACCGCGGCCAATCCGAACGCCTGCATCCCGAAGGCGAGGGCGAGCAAGGGATAGAGCCCGGCGTAGTCAAGATGGATCCTGTTCACGGCCAGGGCCGCCAGCCGCCCCACACCCACGCCCACCAGTGCCCCAACGCCGAACTGGGTGATGAAGAGCAAGATCAGATCCCTGGCTGAGCCGGCATCGCCGGATCACCCCGATCAGGCCGACCGTGAGAAAGATCGCCATAGGATCGTTTGAGCCGCTCTCCACCTCAAGGGTGGCCGTGAGCCGCTCCGGCAGCTGCAGCCCACAGGTGCGAAGCACCGAGAACACAGCGGCCGCATCCGTGTAGCACAATGCTGCCCAACAGCAGGCCTTGCAGCAGCGGCAGATCCAGCACCCAGCTGGCGGCCAGACCGGTGATGGCTGAGGTGAGAAAAGCCCCCACCGTGGAAAGGGACAGGGCCTGCTTCCAGACACGCTGCACGCTCACCAGTGAGGTGCGTAAGCCGCCGTCGAAAAGAATCAGAGCGAGGGCCGCGCTGCTGAGGTTGTTCGCCAGCGGGTCATCCTCGAAGGGGATCCGGCCGAGGCCTTCCGAGCCCGCCAGCATCCCGACGGCGAGAAACAGCACCAGCACAGGCACGCCCAGTCGCGCTGAGAACTTGCTGGAGGCGATGCCGATGAGAAGCAGCACGCCGGCCAGCAGCATCGACGTGTTGATCGTCCCCATGGCCAATCAGCGCTTCGGCTCAGATCGATGCTCCCATCTTGAGCTGCCCCTGAATTGTCCCCAGTGGAACTGGGTCATTGGTTCCTGGTCCATCGGGGCGTTTCGCTTTCAGGCCCTGTTCCTGGTTGCCATCAGTGGAAGGACCAAGCAGTCTGCGAGTTGACAGCGAGAAGCGCGAAAGTGACAAGCATTTGCATGGCCAATGGCCACATCCTTGCGCTGTTCGTGACGAGATTGACCACGATCTCAGCGCCAGGCAGAGGGGCGGACGGCTGAGGAGAGACTGGTAACAGGGCTTGAGCTCCATTGGGCTATGGAGCGAGCAGCGCGTACGTCGCCTCGACTACCTGGTCACGTAACGGGGCAGCCAATGGCCCCCATCTCTTCAACACCTATTTGCCCGGGCTTAACCTGGCATGAGGCCGCTGCTGTCAGGCTTAAGTTGAATGCAGCTGATTTCAATGGCGCTCACCTTTTCCGTGCTGGACCCCTTCATCCAGGCGACAAACGGAGTGATCTCTCTGGCAGATCTTGGGGCCAATGCTGAAATATCTGCGTACAATCCAACGTCAGGATATCTGTACACCGTCGGTGGTGGATCCGGAGCGATTGTTGTTTCCGATCTGCGCAATCCGGCCAGTCCGGTGGCGGTGGCACGGGCCACCTCCACCGGCAACGGCGAAACGCTTCAGAGTGCGGCCGTGTTCGGCAATCTGCTTGCCATTGCGGTGCAGAACGCGGTCAAGACCGACCCCGGATTTGTGCAGTTCTATGACCTGAGCAATCCGGCCCTGCCCGTTCACCTCAGTACCGTGACCGTGGGCTCCTTGCCCGACATGGTCAAGTTCAGCAGCGATGGCACCAAGCTGTTGGTGACCAACGAAGGCGAGCCGAATTCCCTTTATACCTTTGATCCAGTCGGTTCGATCTCCCTGATCGACACCAGCGGTTACCTGGCGGCCACGCCTCTGGCTCCCACCGCCGCCGATGTGCAGAGCGTGGGCTTTGAGGCCTGGGAGGCCCGCCGCGAGGAATTGATCAACCGCGGCGTGCGCATCGGCCAGCGCCTCGGTGTCACCACCACCGTGGCCCAGGACATGGAACCTGAAGCCATCGCCTTCAGTGCCGATGGCAAAACCGCCTGGATCACCCTGCAGGAGAACAATGCCATCGCCGTGGTGGACCTGAGCGGTGCCGCCCCGGTGATCAGCACCATCTTCTCGGCGGGCATCAAGGACTGGTCGCGCGGTGTTGCCAGTGCTGAGAATTTCAGTTACGAGCTGGAGTATGCCGCCGGAGCCGCCAATCAACCCGCCGGCGTGCTGGCCGGGGGCCTGTCGGGCCTCACCTTCGTCGGCAAGCAAACGGTGAATGGAACAGAGTTGGATGTCTATTACTCGATCACCGACCGCGGTCCCAACGGCGATCTGATCGCCGGTCAGCGTCAGTTTCTGGATCCGGATTTTCAGCCCAGCATCTACAAGCTGGGCATGAACCGTGCCACCGGTGCCGTCACCGAGCTGGGGCGCATTGGCCTCAACCGGCCCGATGGCACCCCCCTCACAGGCCTGCCCCAGCTCGCGATCAAGGACGATGTGCCGATCAATGCCGCCAACGCTCCGCTCAGCTACGACCCGTTCGGCATCGACTCGGAAACCGTCTCGCGCTTCAGCCTCACCATCGGCGGCAGCACCCGCCAAGTGTTCGCCGTCGGTGACGAATATCGCGGCCAGATCTCGATCTTTGATGCACTCAGCGGCAACCTGATCCAGCGCTACATCCCCGCCGGCCAGAAGGCCCAGCTCGCGGCCCAGCACAACGTGGGCGGCGCCACCCCGATCGGGGCGGAAACGATCGACAGCCTGCCGGCCGTCTACGGCAACCGCTGGAGCAACCGGGGCATTGAGGGCATGGTCTTCAACTCCACCGATGGGCTGCTGTATGCCTTCATGCAGAGCCCCCTGGATGTGGATGCCAACGGCGACGGGATCACCGAAGGCCGCAGCCGCTCCGAGCTGACCCGCATCCTGGCGATCGATCCGGCTACCGGCACCCCGGTGAAGGAGCACCTGTACCTGCTCAGCGGCCGGGCCGGCCAGGACAAGATCGGCGATGTGGCCTTTGACGCCGCCCGGGGCGTGTTCCTGGTGATGGAGCGCGACAGCAGCCGCAGCCTCACCGGCTTCAAGCACGTGTTCGAGGTTGATCTGCGCGGTGCCACCGACACCCTTCCGCTGACCACCGCGGCCAACCAGGCCACGGACGGCTGGCTGGGCGCGATCGGCCAGGTCAGCCCCGAGCTGCTCGACAACCGCCGCACCCTGGTGGACCACGACAGCAACCCCGCCACCCCGACGATCTTCAGCACCTCCAGCGCCGATGCCCTGGCGGCCGCCGGCATCCGCCTGGCCCACAAGATTGAGCTGTTCAACCTGCCCTCCATCGGCGGCAGCCTCGCCTACGACAAGCCGGAAGGCCTCACCATCCGCGACGACGGCGCGCTGGTGATCAACTACGACAACGACTTCGGCACCGAAGGGGCCAGCGGCAACGCCTACACCGTGGTGAGCTTCGACGGCGCCGGCTTCGACAGCTCCGACCGGGACGTGGACGGCAGCAGCGGCGGCGGCAACCAGTACCTCCCCGTCACCGGCCTGCCCCTGTACGGCCTGACCATGCCGGACGGCATCGCCACCTACACCGACGGCCAGGGACGCAGCTTCCTGCTGGCCGTCGGGGAAGGGGATTCGCGCGAGTACCCGCCGGACCAGGGCACCACCTTCTTCGATCTCACCCGTGCCAATGATGGTGTGCTGGTGAATGGCACCCCCTTCCGGGACCATCCCGGTGTGGCCGCGCTCAATACAGCGTTCTCAGCCGCCACCGGCATCAGCCGCACCCGTCTCAACCTGCTCAACGATTACGGCGACATCACCGGCGACGGTCTGATTGACAGGCCCTTCAGCATCGGCTCCCGCTCGCTGCGCATCTATGACGTTCAGGGCAACGTGGTGTTCGATTCCAGCGCGGCCCTGGAAGACCTGGCCAACAGCCTCGGCCTGATGGGCAGCGCCCGCGACGACGACAAGGGTACCGAGCCCGAGATGGTGGAGATCGCCACCGTGGCCGGCCGCACCTACGCCTTCGTGGCGCTGGAGCGCACCACCACCAGCGTGGCGGCCGTGTTCGACGTGAGCGATCCCTACAACGTGGTGGCGGTGGATCCGGTGGTGTTCCCCGGTGCCGAGCGGATCGAGGGCCTCACTTTCCTGCGCAGCGAGGCGGGCGAGCCGGTGGGTGTGATCGCCAGCAGCGAGGGCAACGACAAGGTGAGCATCACCACGGCGGCACCCCTGGGGGCAGGCAGTGCCTTCAAGCTGCAGCTCTTCCACCTGGCGGACCAGGAGGGTGGCATTGCGGCCCTCGATGACGCCCCCCGCCTGTCCGGGGTGCTCAACGCCCTGCGGGCCCAGGACATCGATCTCGACGGCATCCCCGGCTTCGTCAACACCCTCACCCTCTCCAGCGGCGACGCCTGGATCCCCGGCCTCTTCTACGGCGCCTCCGCCCAGGCCTACGGCGCCGTGGGCCGCGGTGATGTGCTGATCCAGAACGCCCTGGGCGTCCAGGCGATCGCCTTCGGCAACCATGAGTTCGACCAGGGCACCGCGGTGGTGCGGGATCTCATCGGGGCCAACGCCGCCGCCGGCTACCCCGGCACCGCCTCCCCCTACCTGAGCGGCAACCTCAACTTCGCCACCGACAGCAATCTCGCTTCCCTGGTGGTGCCCGCCGGCCAGGCCCCCAAGCCCAACAGCATCACCGCCAGTGTCGTTTTCGATGTGAACGGCCAGACGGTGGGTGTGGTTGGGGCC
This sequence comes from Cyanobacteriota bacterium, assembly GCA_038324725.1. Lineage (GTDB taxonomy): Bacteria > Cyanobacteriota > Cyanobacteriia > PCC-6307 > Cyanobiaceae > Cyanobium. Next base: position 4,776 of record JBBQIH010000026.1, read on the forward strand.
ACCACCCCAACCCTGCGCACCATCTCCAGCCCTGGCGGGGTGGGCGTGGCCCCCGTCCCCTTCAGTGGCATGCCCACGGCGGCCGAGCTCGATGCCCTGGCTGCGGAGATCCAGACCGACGTGGATGCCTTGCTGGCCGCCAACCCTGGCCTCAACAAGGTGATTCTGCTCGCCCACATGCAGCAGATCAGTATCGAGCAGGCCCTGGCCGAGCGCCTGCGGCACGTGGACATCATCGTGGCCGGCGGCTCCAACACCCGCCTCTTCGACAGCGATGACGTGGCCCGCCCCGGCGACAGCGTCCAGGGCGCCTACCCGATCGTCAAGACCGATGCCGACGGCAAGCCGGTGGCGGTGGTCAACACCGATGGCAACTACAAGTACCTGGGCCGCCTGGTGCTCGACTTCGATGCCGCCGGCGTGATCATCCCGGCGAGCTACGACCCCACCATCAGCGGAGCGTTCCGCACCGATGCCGCGGGTGTGGCGGCCCTGAACGCCGAGGGCTTCGTCGATGCCCGGGTGCAGGACGTGGTCGACAACCTGCGCGAGGTGATCGTCGCCCAGGAATCGGAATGGTTCGGCATCAGCGAGGTGTTCCTCAACGGCAACCGCAACCCGGGCGTGCGCAGCGAGGAGACCAACCTCGGCAACCTCACGGCCGACGCCAACCTGGCCTATTCCCGCCAGATTGATTCCAGCGTGGTCGTCTCGCTCAAGAATGGCGGCGGCATCCGCAACTCGATCGGCCAGTCGATCATTCCCACGGGCTCGGTGAACGGTGTCCCGGAACTGCTGCCCACCGCAGCGGTGTTCGATGCCCAGGGCAACGTGGTCAAGCCGGAGGGCGGCATCTCCCGCAACGACATCGCCAATGCCCTCAGCTTCAACAACGGCCTGTCCCTGGTCAGCGTTACCCCCGGTGAGCTGAAGGCCCTGATCGAATTCGGCATCGCCGCCGGCATCAATCAGGGGCGCTTCCCCCAGGTGGGCGGCATGGCCTTCAGCTACGACCTCAGCCGCCCCGCCGGCTCGCGGGTGGTGACCCTGGCGATCCAGGACGAGGCCGGCAACGATCTCGACATCGTTGTCCGGGGTGGTGCCCTGGTGGGGGATCCCAGCCGCTCCATCCGCATGGTGACCCTGGACTTCCTGGCCAGCGGCGGCGACGGTTATCCCTTCGCGAGCCTCACCAACCCCAACCGGGTGAACATCACCGAGACCGGCGCCCCCCCCACTGGCATCGCCACGTTTGCGCCCAACGGTTCCGAGCAGGACACCCTGGCCGAGTTTCTGGCGGCCAACCACTCTCCGGCCAACCCGTTCACCTCGGCCGATACCCCGGCGGCCCTCGATACCCGCCTGCAGAACCTGGCGGTCCGCAGCGATGCGGTCATCGACCCAGTCCGCCTCGGCACCGCAGGGGATGACACCACCCTGCCGGGCCTGTCCACGGTGCCTGGCTTCGACGGGCGCCTGGACACCGTGTTCACGGGCGCCGGCAACGACGAAGTGGATGTGGCGCTCACGGGCGGCTCCGACAACAGGATCTTCACCGGATCCGGCGCCGACGTGGTGTATGCGGGAAGCCGCGATGTGATCACCGGTGGCAGCGGCAGTGATCAGATCTGGGCGATCGATGGGGGCCAGAACCGCCTCAGTGGCATGGCCGGCGATGATGAATTCATCATCGGCAGCGCCGGCAACCGGGCCCTCGGCGGTGCCGGCAACGACATCTTCACCATCCTCGGCGGGACTGGTACCAACTACTTCAACGGTGGCGCTGGCTCCGACCAGTTCTGGCTGGTGAGCGAGCCGGGTGACCGGCCTGCCGCCAAGCAGTTCGTGATGGACTTCACGGCCGGAGTGGACACCGTGGGCCTGCGCGCCGTCGCCTTCGCGGATCTCAGCTTCGACCAGGTGGGCGCCGACACGCTGCTGAGTGTGTCCGGGGTGGCCGTCGGTCACTTCACGAACATCAGCACCGCCGTGCTCAACAACCAGGCCAATTTCGCCCTGGTCTGAGGGTCTCCCGCAGGCCGATTTCCCTTCCCAGCGGTTCGGCCTGCTCCAGTGCCACGGGAACTAACTCCCCGAACCGCTGTTTCGTTTCTGCTTTCTCCCCCCGCGCCCATCCCCAGGACCATGCCTGCGCTCTTCACCGGCCTTTACACCCAGAGCTTCGATGCCCTGGCGGCCACGGGATCCGGCAACAGCTGGTCGAACGATGTGACCCTGCCGGGCTGGCACCTCTTCCGCCAGCCGGCGGCGGCTCCGGTGGCCCTTTCCACCTACAACGCTGACAGCGGCAGCGGCAACGCCGGCGCCTTCCTCAGCTATGGGTCGAGTGGCAGCAGCGACCGGGCCCTGGGGGGACTCGGCTCCGGCGGTGCCTTCTTCGGCTCTCCCGCCAGTGGTTCGGTGGCCGGCTGGTGGGCCCTGGCGCTCGCCAACGCCAGCGGTGCCCCCATCGGCAGCCTGGATCTTTCCTTCAACGGTGAGCAGTGGCGCAACGGCGGCAACACCAGCGCCCAGACCATGGAGTTGCAGTGGGGCTTCGGCGCCAGCTTTGAGCAGGTGAGCCTCTGGGCCACCCCCGGCGGCAGCTTCAACTGGAGCGCGCCGGTGACCGGCAGCACCGCCGGCGCCGTGGACGGCAACGGTGCTGGACGGGTGAGCCCGGTGGGCGGCAGCCTCGATCTCTCGGCCAACCCCTGGGCGGCCGGCAGCACCCTCTGGCTGCGCTGGGCGGAGATCAACGACCCCGGCAACGACCACGGTCTGGCCATCGACGACCTCAACCTGTCGCTGCCACAGGCACCGGCGCTGCCCGAGGTGTCGATCCAGGCCATCGACGCGGTGGCGAGCGAATCCGGTGATGGCGCCAGCCTGCGCGTCAGCCGCAGCGGCTCGACGCTGGCGGCCCTGGAGGTGCCGATCGTCCTGGGCAGTGGCGTCGGGCTGGCCGATGCCAGCGACCTCTCCAGTCCCCTGCCGGCTTCGGTTGTGATCCCCGCGGGGGCCAGCAGCGTCGATCTGGCGATCGAGGTCCTCGATGACGCCCTCGATGAAGGCACCGAGACCCTTCGCGTGGAGCTGGTTGCTCCGGCCGGTCACACGGTCTCCGGTGCGGCGGGCAGTGCCACCATCACCATCGCCGACAACGACCGCATCAGCCTGATCTCGGCGGTGCAGGGCAGCGGCAGCAGCAGCCCCCTGGTGGCCCAGAGCGTGACCCTGCGGGCCGTGGTGGTGGCCGACTTCCAGGCCTCCGCTGAGCTGGGGGGCTTCTTTCTGCAGGAGGAGACCGCCGACTGGGACAGCAGCGCCCTCACCTCCGAGGGTCTCTATGTGGCCTACCCCCTTTCGGGTACCAATGTTGACGTGGTGCTCGGTGACCGGGTGCTGCTCACCGGCACGGTGGCTGAGCGCTTCGGCCAGACGGAGATCACGGCTGTCAGCGTCCTGACGGTGGAAGGCCAGGGACGCCTCGGCGACACGCAACGGGTCGACATTCCCGACCTGCTGGCCCAGCGCAACAGCGGCCTCGATCTGGAGCCCTACGAGGGCCTATGGGTGCGCTTCCCGGAAACCCTCAGCGTCAACGGTCTGTTCGGCCAGTTCCGCTTCGGCGAAGTGGAGCTCAGCGCCGGTGGTCTGCCGCTGCAGCCCACCAACGTGATGGAGCCCGGACAGGAGGCCTTTGCCGCCGAGCAGGCCACGGCCCGCCGTGAGCTGGTGCTCGACGACGGCAGCAACAGCAGTTTTCGGCCCGCTTCAGCCGCCACCCCCGCCGCGCCGGTGCGCGACCAGCTGCTGCGCCGCGGTGACACCATCACCGGCGTGGAAGGGGTGCTCGGCTTCGACTTCGGCAAGTACCGGTTGCAACCCACGGCGCCGCTCAGCTTCGTGACGGGCAACCCCCGCCCGCCGGCACCGGCGCCCGCCGCTGCCGGCCAGGTGCGGCTGGCCAGCTTCAACGTGCTCAACACTTTCACCACCCTTGACGCCCCCGGAGCGACCACGGCCACGGGCCTGGACCCCCGCGGCGCCGACACCCCCGAGGAGCTGGAGCGCCAGCTCACCAAGCTCACCGCTGCCCTCGTTGGCCTGAAGGCCGATGTGATCGGCCTGATGGAGCTGGAGAACGATGCCGACGACGCCACCCTGGCCACGATCGTGGCGCGGCTCAATGCCGCCCAGCCCACTGGTTCTGGGCGCTTGTACACCTTTGTGCCCACGGGCCTGATCGGCAGCGACGCTATCAAGGTCGGGCTGATCTACGACAGCCTGGCGGTGGCCCCCAGCGGCCCGGCCCGGGTGCTCGACAGTGCCGCCTTCACCGATCCCCTCAGCACCGGAAGCTCGCTGAACCGTCCGGCCCTGGCCCAGGGTTTCCAGGAACTGGCCAGTGGCGAAGTCCTCAATGTGGTCGTCAACCACCTCAAGTCGAAGGGCAGCGGCGGTGCCGCCGGCCTCGACCTGGATCAGCAGGATGGCCAGTCGGCCTTCAATGCCACCCGCACCGCCTCCGCCAGTGAACTGGTGCGCTGGATCGGCACCAACCCCACCGGCAACGGTGACAGCGACTGGGTGGTGCTGGGTGACATCAACGCCTACGCCAAGGAGGACCCGATTGCTGTGTTCGAAGCAGCGGGCTTCCGCAACGCCCTGCCCACCTTCACCGCCGAGCCGCCCTCGAGCTACGCCTTCTTCAACCCGGTCGACATGAGTGGGGCCCTCGATCACATGCTGATCTCCCCGTCGCTGGTGAGCCAGGCCGTGGCGGCCAGCGAGTGGAGCATCAATGCCGCCGAGGTCGCCTTCCGCGATTACAACCTCGATACCAACAGCAACGGCAATGCGGCGGCCCGCGATTTCTTCGCGCCCGATCCCTACCGCACCTCCGACCACGACCCCCTGGTGCTGGACCTGGATCTGGGCCGCGCGCTGCCCGCCGGACTCGGCTTTTCCCATGGCGTCGCCTCCGGTGATCCCTACGCGGATTCGGTGATCCTCTGGACCCGGATTTCCCCGCCAGGCAGCTTTGCCGGCCTGGTGGATGTGCAATGGGAGGTGTCGCGCAGCGCCGGCTTCGAGGCTGGTTCGATCGCAGGCAGCGGCGTGTTCACCACCAGCGTCGCCCGCGACTGGACGGTGAAGGTGGAGGCCAATGGCCTCATGGCCGACACCACCTACCACTACCGCTTCCGCGCCGGTGATGTGGTGTCGATGCTGGGGCAGACCAAGACCCTGCCGGTGGGCAGTGGTCCGGTGCGGCTGGCGGTGTTCTCCTGTGCCAACTTCACCGCCGAGGAGGAATTCCTGGCCTACGCCAGGGCCGCCGCCATCCATGCGGTGAACCCCTACGACGCCCTGGTGCATCTGGGCGATTACATCTACGAATACGGGCCCGGGGGCTTCAACGAGGCCGAGGACGCCGCCGGCAGCCGTGGTTTCCTGCCCAACCGCGAGATCGTCAGCCTGGACGACTATCGGCTCCGTTATGCCCAGTACCACACCGATGTCAATCTCCAGGCGCTGCGGGCCTCGGCGCCGCTGATCGCCATCTGGGACGACCACGAGACCGCCAACGACAGCTGGGCCGGTGGTGCCCAGAACCACCAGAGCGCCACGGAGGGCGACTGGATCGTCCGGCGCGATGCCGCCCTGAAGGCTTATCACGAGTGGCTGCCGATCCGGGAGCCCGGCCTGCGTCAGAGCGAGGACGGCGCCACGGCCCTTTCGCCCCTCACCCAGGGCTACCGCTCCTTCGATTTCGGCGACGTGCTGGCGCTGCACATCCTCGAAACGCGGCTCAGCGCCCGCGACCAGCCACTGAGCTATCCCGATGCCGCCGCCGTGCAGGCCCGCATCGGCGCGATCCTCGCCGACCCCGCCCTGCTGGCGGCCTATGCGAGCCAGCTGGGCCTCACCCCGCCCGCTTCCGCCGCGGCGGTACCGGGCTTCGCTGCCGCCCTGGCTCCCCTGGTCACCCAGCAACTGGTGCTGGCCACCGTTCAGGAGGCCTGGGGCGATCCCGACCGGGATCTGATCGGCGACACCCAGATGGCCTGGCTGCAGCAACGCATGGCCGGCTCCTCCGCTACCTGGCAGGTGCTGGGCCAACAGGTGCTGATGCAGTCGATGGCGGTGCCGGCGGAACTCCTGCTGGATGCCGGCAATCCCGTCCTGCTCGACAAGTACGCCGCCCCCCTGCAGAAGCTCGCCACCGGGACCACGTTCGACCAGCTGACCCCGGCCGAGCAAGCGCTGTTCGCCGAAGCCGGCAAGATCCCCTACAACCTCGACGCCTGGGATGGCTACGGGGTGGAGCGGGAAACCATCCTGCAAAGCGCCTTGGCCCTCGGCAAGCGCCTGATCAGCCTGGCCGGTGACACCCACAACGCCTGGGCCGGCGTGCTCGACACGATGACGGCGGGGGTCGGTCCAGCCGGCAGCCTGGCCGGACTGGAATTCGCCACCCCCGGCGTCACCTCGCCCGGCCTCGAAAGGTATCTCCCGGGCGCCGATGCCTACATCCGGGCGAATTACCCCGAGGTCGATGGCCTGGAGGGCCTGTTCATGGGTTACATCGGTGGATTGAGCTATGCCGATGTCAATCGGCGCGGCTTCCTCGATCTCACCGTCACCACCGACCAGGTGAATGGGGAGTTCCACCTGCTCTCCGGCATTGACTCCGTCACCAACCAGCCGGCCTGGGCCATCGAAACGGTGACCGCTTCGGCCGACTTCAGCCTGGCGGTGGCTCCCGAGCAGGGTGGGCCGATCCAGTGGCAACCCGGCTGGAAGGAACTCGACCTGGTGTTCGGCGCTGCGGTGGACAACGGCGGCAACGTCATCCTTCTGGATCCGGCCGCCTACGGGGCCGTGCCGGAACGGGGCATCCAGCTCGCCAACGTGACGGTGACAGGTTCCGAGGGGCCGGACACCTTCCACGTCGGTCTGGGCTCCCGCATCGAGGGCCGTGGGGGCAGTGACCAGTTCTTCAACACCGAAAGCCTCGGCGGCAACGTGCTCGTGGGAGGCAGGGGCGCCGACCAGTTCTTCCTGAGCCAGGCCAACGACGTCGTCATCGGCGGCAGCCTGCTTGGCACCTCCGGGGCGCTTGGCCTGGCGGCAACGACCGCCCTTGCGGACAACGAGGCTGATCAGTTCTTGATTGATGCATCGGCCTTTGCTGTCGGCGCTGACCCGCTGCGGATCACCGACTTTGAAGTGGGCACCGATGCGGCCTTCATTGATGGCCTGGAGGTCCAAGGCACCTGGGAGCCGATCAGGCAGGCTCTGGCGGCCGCTGGCATCCAGGCCAATGCGGCGCCGGGACTGGTCACGCCATCCTTGAGCCCGAGCCTCACCCTGATTCCAGGCGTCCAGGTGCTTCAGAATCTCGGCGCCTTCGGCCTGGATTCCGATGGCGACAGCTTGAAACTTGTCGTCCTCGAGGGACCCGAATGGATCCGCGCTGACAACAGGACGCTCAGCATCACCGCTCCTTCCGGCTTTGATCCGAGCGACCTCGCCAGCCTCAATCTCCGGCTGGGGTTCTTCGATGGACAGGCGATCACGGCCTTTTCTCCCACGCTGACGATCGCTCCCATTCCTCCTATCGAGCCCGGCAATCCGGTCGTTGTGATCATCACACCGGAGGGTGACACCCAATCTCTCCCGATCAACATCACGGGCGGGACCTTCCAGGTGGATCGGCCCTTCCAGGTGGTTCCGACCAACTCCCTGGCGGATCCTGACGCCCAGAGCTACGCCGATTGGATCCGCGCCACGGATGTTGCCCTGGGTGAAAGCTCTGTTGATTTCGGCATTGATCTCCACCCGGGTCTGTCCCAGGCGACGGTCAGTTTTGAGCTCGCCGCCCTGACTGTTGGAGCCCCCTTCATCACCACACCAACCAGCCACTGGGCGGCCTTCTCCACCAACACCGGCACCGGCGAGATCGCACCGTTGACCTACGACCCGCGACAAGGTGGTGGAGCCCGCTTTTATGATCTCACTGCTGATGGTGCGGCTGATTTCCTCCATCTCTCCCTGAGTGATGCTGGCGTTGGCGATCAGGAGACAACGGCGGATGGCGAGATCCTGCAGTCGTTGACAGCCGGGACGGTGGATCTCAACCCCGTTTTTGATCGGGTGGATGCGTTCACTCTCACGGTTGCGGATCCCAGCAAGGCCACAGCGGCCGCCAGCCTGGTGCTGCGGGCGACGTTGACGGGACGCCCCGCCACCTCCAACCAGATCGGCTACGTGGTGCTTGAGGCCAACGAGCTGGCCAACGCCGACGCGCTGCTGGCGGATCTGGCGGCCATCCGCTCCCGCTCCCAGACCCTCTTCTCCACCCTGGAGAGCACCGACGTCACCCTGGCGCCGGGCACCACCTTCGATCGCGAGCTCCTGCTGGTCAACGGGCAATCGGTGCGTTTCTTCGAGGTGGTCGATGCCAGTCTCGATGACCTCACCAGCGCCAGCGATGCACGCCTGCGCTTCTTCACCCCCGAGGCTGCGGCCAGTTCGAACCGTTCGGTGAGCTTCTCCTCCGCCACTGGCGTCAACGTGGCGCTCGATCTGCTCGACACCGATCAGGGGCTCGATGCCCTCATCGGCCAGGAGCAGGGCCTCGCCCCGGTCCTGGATTTCACTGCCTTCTCCTCCGCCCAGTCCGTTCAGGGCACCCTGGTGCTCAGCCGCGAAGCCAACTTCGATGCCATCACCGGC